>JAZNGI010000154.1:0-18791 GCA_045576375.1 Eubacteriales bacterium | reverse complement strand
AATCAAAAAAATTTTACAGATATATTATAGCACAATCTTGCAAAATTGCAAGTTTTTTCTTTTTCTCCATCCAAGGGATGTTTCATCTTCGGCAAAAACCACTCGGTTTTCGGGGCGCGCCCGTGTGTTTTTTGTGCAACCCATCAACAAAATTGCAGGATGCTTTCAAGGTGCTGAATCCTCCCCCGTTTTTCCCTTCATTTTCGGCGCAAGCTCGATAAGCACCAGCTCGGTGGGATTGCCCCAACGAGGAGCCCACACGCTGTTGGAAAGCCCCGCGGAAACCACGTGACGCCCGTGATAGAGACCGGAAGTGTAGCGGGGGAACAAGCCCTGCCCCGGCGCGTAAAGCCCTCTGCCAAACAGGCGGATCTGTCCTCCGTGGGCGTGGCCCGAGAGCACCAAGTCGATATCCAGATCCCGAAGATAGCGTTGAAAGTATTCGGGGCGGTGGCAAAGAAGGATCTTGAAGCCGCAAAGGCGCGCAAAGCCCGCGGCATACGGTCGGGAATCGCCGTCACTGTAGCCGCCGATGAGCAATTCTCCCCAGCGCTCCGTTTGATTTTCCAGATGAGAAACGCCCAATCGGCGAAGATCCAACGCTTTGAGAAACTCGCGGTTTCTCTCGTGATTCCCCGCGGTGTAGAACACCTTGGCCATTTTCCCGCACTCCTCCAGAAAACGAAGGGCGTTTTTCGGGTCATCTCGGGGGGAATCAAAGAGATCTCCCGCCACGGCGATCGCGTGGGGGCGGGCGGCGGCAAGGTGCTCCAGGGCTTCGGAGGGATCCTTGCTGTGAAGATCGCTGGCCAGGGCAATGCGAAGAGAAGAGCAAAGCTTGGGGGACGAAAGCCAAAGGCGGTGAGTAATCATAAAAAGCCTCCTGAAAAAGAAAGCCTGTCCCCGAGAGGACAGGCTTTGGGCGTTCGACAAAAAATTACTGAGTGATAACAGCAACTTCCTTCTTGCCGTTTGCGATGTGTCTGAACTTTACAACGCCGTCTGCAAGAGCAAACAGGGTGTCGTCAGAGCCGCGGCCAACGTTCTGGCCGGGATGGATGTGAGTTCCTCTCTGTCTGACAAGGATGTTGCCGGCAGTGCAAGCCTGACCGTCAGCCTTCTTTACGCCAAGACGCTTGGATTCGGAATCTCTGCCGTTTTTGGTAGAGCCCACACCTTTCTTATGTGCAAAAAACTGCAAGCCTAAGTTCAACATGACTCAAATTCCTTTCTGTTATGCTTGTTTCTCTCCCAGGGAGAGATTGCGGGGATAAGCTTTTTGAAGGGTTTGAAGCTCCCGGTAGAAACCGGAGAAGAGCCCCTTCCCTGCTTCCGCCAGCTGGTAAGCATCGGGAAGCTTTGCCGAGAGCAGAGCAATTTTGGGATCCACCGTGACCTCCAACGGCACCGAAAACTCTTCGGTGAGGGTGTTGATCACCAGTTGGCTCATTGCGCTGACCGCGGCGCAGAGAATGTCGCTTCCTTCCGGAGCAAGACCGGAATGTCCTCGGATCTCAAAGCCGCAAAGGCCGCCGTCCAAATTCCGGAAAAAAAGCGCTTTCGTCATGCTCTGGTGATGGATGCGATCTGGATCTTGGTGTAGGGCTGTCTGTGACCCTGCTTCTTCTTCTCGTTCTTCTTGGACTTGTAACGGAAGATGACGATCTTCTTTGCCTTGCCGTTCTTTACAACGGAAGCAGTGACCTTAGCGCCTTCCACCAGGGGGTTTCCGGCAACGAAGCCATTGTCATCGGAAAGAGCCAAAACCTTATCAAAGGTCACGGTCTCGCCTTCGGCTACCTCCAGCTTTTCGACGAAGAGAATATCTCCCGCCTGGACATTGTACTGCTTTCCGCCGGTTTCAAAAATAGCAAACACGAAAAGCACCTCGCTTTCTAAATACGTCTCGCTGCCCTTGGGTAGACCGAGGTCTTTAATGAACCCACAGCAAGCGGCATTCTGAATTATAGCACGGTTTTTTCCCTTTGTCAAGAGTTTTTCGGGATTATTTTCCGATTCTCAGCCGTGAAAACACGCGGGTTTCATCTTGATAGGACCGTCCTTGCTTTTTTGATGCAAAGTCCCCGCCGATTTCTCGGCGGGGAGAATTATTTCTTCAGTGCCGCAAAACACGCGGGGTTTAACTGTAGAGGATCTTCTTGAAGTTTTCCACCTGCTGCTGGCTGGGACGGTAGTCCGGACGGGAACAGCAAGGCATGGTGGGGGTTCTGCCGTCGGAATAGTGAAAAGGCGACAGAGTGTCCTCCCGATAGCGGTCCCGATCTTCCTTCTTGCGAAAATCGGGAATGTCATAGGGAACGCCAAACTCCATCATGCTTCGGAATCCCAAAATGGCCACGCTGGCAGTTCGGGTGGCAAAATACACGTCAAAGGCGGGAGCCTTGTCTTCACGGATGCAGGTGAGAAATTCGCGGATAATGCAGAAATCTCCGCCGTCGTGTCCCGATTTCTTAATGAGCTCTTCATCTTTGTCGTGCAATTGGGGCTCGTAGAAGTTGACCTTTTCCTTGCCCTCGGGGACCTCCCATGAGTTATAACGGAGCATCACCATCCCTTTGCCGCCGCGAACGTTTTCTATCATTCCTTTTTCACAGCACAAGCGATAGGAATTGGAGCTTGCTCCGAAGCTTGCATGGCCGGTAAATTTGAACACGGAATTATCGTCATTGAGGGTGGTGATGATCGCCGCATTCTCCCCTACGTGAGAAGCGCGGTCACAGTCTGTGGGAGCGGGAGCATAAACGGGCATGGCCGTTACCCGCACGGGATTGGCTCCCGTGGCAAACATGATGGGCGCCAGGCTGTGGGTGACGTAATAGGTGGCGGGCAAAAACCACCGCCAATGCTTTTCGCTGTCATAGAGATTGCAAATGTCGTTCCAGGTGTCTTTTTCTCCGTTGCCGTAGGCTTTGCCGGCATGATTGTATTCCCCTTCGGCATACAGGCATTTGCCCAAGGTGCCGCCGTGATAAACGCGGCGCATCTCCTGATTAAAGATCATAAAGGGATAGTTTTCCAAAAGCATATATTTGGCTTTGCTTTTTTCCGCCGCTTCCACCAGCTTCACCCCTTCTGCCATGGTGGCGTTGGAAAGGCATTCGCTTAAAACGTGGATGCCTTTTTCCAGGCAACGAACGGCATATTCGGCATGCTCGTGGAAATAGTTGGCCAGCAACACCGCTTCCAGACCGCTGTGCTCGATAAAGGAATCAAAATCACGATAAAGCGTGGCGGTGTCTCCCAATTTTTTCTTGGCCTCTGCCAGACGCTTTTCGCTCTTGTCGCACACGGCCACCACATCCGCATCCAAGGTCAGGAGATGGTCCAACAAACTTTGGCCCCGCCAAAAACCGAAAATACCCACTTTGATCTTCTTCATTTTCACTACCTCCAAGTGATTTTAAATATTTCATCGGCGGGCAACAATACAAGCACCGTTACCCCGATAAAAGCCAACAGAACTGCCGCGAGCTCCCGCTTGTCGGGCTTATTTTTTCCAAAGAGGCTGATGATGGTGGAAACGATCATGGTGCCGCCCGTAACAAAGGGATATTGAGCGGATGCGGGAAGGGAAAGCAATGCGATCAAAAGAAGCAGGTTGGCCACTCTGTTGAGAATCCCGTGGCCTGCCATGGCCACAACGCAAGGCAAATTGATCTTTTTCTTTTCCCCTTTCACAAAAAGCAACAAAAGTGCGCAAAGGGCCACACCCACAAGGGCACAAAGAACGGAATAGCCCTCAGAGGAAACCTTTTCAAAGGGGGCCGCCTGATAGATCTTTGCAAGCACACCCGACAGACCGTTAAAAACGAAAACCCCCGCGTAATAAACGGCGCCCGATCTCTTATCATCTTTTTTCACCGTCAGACAAAGAGCGACGGTGATGATAACAAAGCAGACGAGCTTCCCCGCCGTAACCCCTTCTTCGTGAAACAAAATTCCCGATAAAAAGGGCAAAGCCATTCCGCCCAGCATGGAAAACAAAGAAAAAAGCGAAAGATTGATCTTCCCCAGGGCTTTCAGACTGCAAAAGGAAAACAACAGACCGTTGAGGGCGGACAAAAGCGCCATGATGAGTGCAAAAACGGAAAACTCCAATTTGAGACCGCTGATAGCGATGAGAACGATGAGCCCAGAGATTCCCCCGCCCAAACTCATAACAAGAGTTGCCTTCCATCCGCTCCCGTAGTTTTCACGAAAAACGTCGTTGAAGAAAAACATAAAGCCAAACATCACCGTGGAACAGATCAGTAATCCGTAGCTTGTCAAATCCGTCATACTCTCACCACCTTTCGGCCACATTTTAACACGAAGAGAAGGGAAAATAAATAGATTTTTTCTATGAGAATATATATTTTTTCCACTTTGGCATTGAAAAATTTAAAAACACGGTTTAAAATATACGGGGTGATGAAAATGAAGCAAAACAAAAACATCTGCAAATTTACGAATACCGAAATTCGACAAAGCCTTACCACTTATAACTTCGTGTTTGAAAAGATCGCCCAAAACACCGATTCCTTCAGAATTCCCGAGCACCACACGGTGTATCTTGTGACCGAGGGCAAGGGCAGGCTTTTAACGGAAAACGACCAAAGAGATCTGTGCCAGGGAAAGATCTTCTATACCTTTCAGCGGGTCCCCTTTCAAATTGAAAACACGGACCGCCTCCAATATATGTATATCTCGTTTGACGGCGATCGCTGTGAAGAGCTGTTTGCCCGTTTCGGCATCTCCCCCGCCAACTGCGTTTTCGAAGGCCACGAGGCACTGTGCGCCTTTTGGGAAAACGCAATTATAAAGGCAGGCGAAAAGAATCTTGATCTGATCAGTGAAAGCGTTCTGCTTTACACCCTGGGCGAAATGGCGCCTTCCCGGGAGAACGGGGAATCTTATCTGATCGCTGATATTTTAAAATACATGGAAGAGAATTTCAGCGACAGCGAATTGAATTTGAAAACGGTCTCCGAGCATTTCGGTTACAACAGCAAATACGTTTCCAGAATTTTCAAAAACAGCAGAGGCGTTACTTTTTCCGCACATTTAACCAATATCCGCATTCAGCACGCAGTCTTTCTGATGGAGCAAAACGTTACCTCCGTTAAAAATATTGCTTTGCTCTCGGGTTACAAGGACCCTTTGTATTTTTCCAACGTGTTTAAAGCAAAGATCGGAAGTTCGCCCAAAGATTTTCTGGCCAAAAAACAGCCAAAATAACTTCACCCCGCCGAGAGATCGGCGGGGTAGTTCGTTGATGAAATGATTCTATTTCCTTATTCTAAAATCTGCACAGCGAGGCGGGCGATCAGCCAAGAGAGGTCCTGCCCCAGTTTGAGGGCCGATCTCCCATGACAAAGTGCAGCCGTCCGCCCTCCATGAGCTGGCCGTGGGTGAGCTTGCATTCGTTTAATTCTCTGCCCTGCCACGTGGCCGATTGCACATAGATATTGCCTTCTCCCACCTGCTCTCCCGTGATGCAAAGCTCCTTGCCGTTTCCCAAACGAAACACGATCTCTTCCACCCGCGTGCCGTGGAGATAATAATATTCCGTGGTGGCATAAGGGAAAATTCCGCACATCAGGAAGATATAATAGGACGACATACCGCCGTTATCCTCGTCTCCGGGATAATCGTTTTGGCCGGAGAACCGCCGAATGATCCCATCGATCACCTTGGCCGCCAGATCGGGGCGGCGAATCTCATCGGTGCAGAACAGCCAGGGGATCTGGAAGGAGGGCTCATTGGTAAAATTGAGATATCCTTCCTTCCCGTGATCGTCGTTATAATAGTTTACGCTGTGCTCACAGGCCCACAACAGGCGATCGGTGAAGGTTTGGGCACCGCCCATGGCTTGAATGAGCCGCGGCAGATCGTTGTAGTTGATATAGGATGCATCCCAGGAGGTGGCTTCATAGAAATGGGAATTGTAGCCGCCGTGGGGGTCAAACCCCGCATCGAAGCTTCCGTCCTCATTGCGGGCTTGGGGAAATCCGAAAAAGCCTTCGCTCTCATTGCGGGGATTCCACACGTTCAACCAGTTGGCCGAGCGTTTTTCATACCGCTCATACTCGTCCTTGGTGCCCAGCTCCCGCGCCACGGCGGCAACGGCCTTATCGTTAAAGGCAAAGCCCATCGTGGCGGCGGCAGGCTTGAATCGCCAGGTATAGGGAACGCCGCTTACCGTTTCACCGAGACTGCTTGCATAACCGTTTTCCACATATTCCTGCGAGCGCATTGTTTCGGCGCTTGCCAGCAGAACCTGATAGGCGTCTTCCCAATCATATTTTTTTAGCCGTATGCCCTTCAAATAAGCATCCACAATGGCGTTTTCAATATCATTGCCCCCCTGCCCTGCCAAGGATTCGTGGGCGGCCATATACTGATCGCCCAGAACGATGCCGTTTCCCAGCGCCTCGTTGGTTTTGGCGCGGGCAATGAAAGACTCAACGATGGCGCTCATCTTCTCGGGATAAAGCAAGCTATACATAGGAAAGACCGTTTTCCAGGAGTCCCAAATCGTATGAAAATCATCCCAAAACCCGTGGTCGTTGGTTCGGTCACGGGGCTGGATGTTCAGATGATACATGGCCGTATAAAAACGACGGAGCAAGGCGGTATCGGCGGTCTTCAATTCAATGACGCTCATGACCTCACGCCATCTTGCCCGTGCGGCCTCTTTGACCCCGTCGTAGTCAAAGCCGGGAATCTGCGCATCCAGGAAGGCTTGTGCCTGCTCTGCGCTGACAAAGGAGATGGCGATCTTCACCTTGACCGTCCGCGGTTGATCCACGCCGGGAGCAAATTTCACATAGGCCCCCAAGCGGCGTTGCTCCTCAATAACGACCGTGGTTTTCTCCGACGGAGATGCCGCCGAGATCCGATCATCCAAGAAGGTGCCGATCTGAGTAAATTCCGTATCAAAGGCCAGAGCAAAATACATCTTCCATTCCACTTTGTTCCAGTTGCCCGTGTACAAGCCGCCGCCGAAAATGCGTTTGTTTTGGGGATCCAAGCAAACGCAACCCTCTTTCATACAGGCTTCAACGTCCAATTTGCGGGCAACGTCGATGAGAAAAGAAGCGTCCTTGCCCACGGGATATTCAAAGGCGTGGATCGCGGCGTTATGGGCAGGCGTTACCTTGGCGCGGATCTGATTTTCCAGCATCACCTGATATTCGTAGCACCTTGCCTTTTCCGTGCCGTTGACAGCAAAGGACGCCCGTTGGGCGCTGTTGAGCTCTATCGGGCCCACCATGGGCGCCAACAGATAATTTCCGTAGCATTTCAATCCGCCGGAGCCGGAAACATAGGCGTGACCAAAGCCCACGATGGGCTGATGCCGAGTGTAGCCTCCGCAGTCCTTCTCTAAGGTCTCCGGGCTGGGGTGAATGGAGCCGGAAGGAAGCGTGGGCCCTGCCGAAGTGGCACTGCCCACACCGAACAACAAATCGGCATAGTCGGTGGGGTCAATCGCAAGGGGCCGCGGGGATCCGACAGCGGCGGCATCCGTTACCGATGCCATACATTTCCTGATTTTCATAGAGTCCTCCTTACCAACGTGATCTGATTTGTTATTATTTTACCACAGCACCCATAGCAATTAAAATAGACGCACTTGTCCAAAAATAGTAAAAGATTGTCCTTGACCCTCGGTTTTTTTGACAAAAACCAAAATATATGGTAAAATCAAATCGCAAGGGGGTGTTCCAATGAAAAAAGAAGCTGCCAAAAGCAATTATTGGTATTTTGACCGAAAGACCCAGGTGCCGGATCGGTTGAAAAAGACGGTGATCTCTCCCATGCATTACGGTGACACGGTGGAGATCCATCTCAACCGCGGTCTGAAAGGCGAGGCGGTCATCAACGGTCAACGCTTTGCATTCAAGGAGAAAAACGTGTTTTTCATTCCGCCCCGCACCCTGCATTCCTACACCTACACCCAAGGCGGCCTTGGGCCCAACGATATGATCGGAGCGTTTCATATTCACGTGGATATGTTAAAGCCTTTCATCGACATAGAAAAGCTGTTGCTGGCCGACAACCGAACCCTTTACTCCTACTCCCCCAACGGCCATGATTTTGACCGTGTTTGGGAGATCATTCGCCGCATACTGGACGATGCCCGCCCCTTTTGCGAAAAGATCTGTGATCTGATCCGTCTGTTTGAAACCCTCACGCCCCAACAGATCCCCACCGAAGATCTGCTGTTGCGTAATCACGCCCTTCTCCCCCTTATTGACTGGGTGGAGCACCACTACGCACAAAAACTCACCATTGAAAGCGCCGCCCGCCATTTTGGCTTCAGTCCCTGTTATTTCTGTAAATGGATCAAGGCGCACACGGGCATCACCTTTAACGAATTTCTTAACGTGGTGCGGATCAGCCACGCCGATACTTATCTGATCAACGGCTGCTCCGTGGCCGAAACGGCCCAACGGTGCGGTTACAGCGATGCCTCCCATTTGGTGAAGGTGTTCAAACGGTTCCACGGCATCACCCCAAAGGCCTACGCCTCCCGTCCCAAGACCCGGGATCAAAGCGACTGAGCCTTGACACGGCACAAAAAAGAAGCCGGAAATCTGTTTGGATTTCCGGCTTTGTGTATTGATTTACAGACGGTTCATTCGTTCCAGAACGATCTCTTTGTCCCGAATGCTGGGGATCCCCCCCATCAACTCCGTGGACAGGCTGGCCGCAGTAGCGGCGTAGCAACCCATATAGGCCAGATCTTCTTGGGTGAGCTCACCAATGGGCTTATTGAGTTCCAGCAGCCGAGAAACGGCACTGCCGCCGAAAATGTCGCCCGCGCCCGTGGTATCGATCGTGCGGGCCTCAGGGTTGGCAGCAAAGTACTGCGCATTGGCAGTTTTCAAGAGACAGCCCTTGGGACCAAGAGTGACCATGGCAAGGGATACACCGTAGGTGTTCACAAGCTTCTCCGCACCCTCTTGGGGGGTGCAGTTCCAAAGGAAGTCCACCTCATCATCGCTGATCTTGACCACGTCCGCCTGTTGCAGACTCCACAGGATCTGCTCCCTGGCCTCGTCCTCGCTCTCCCACAGGGGTTTGCGCAGGTTGGGGTCACAGGTAATGAGTTTTCCGCGCTCCTTGGCATAAGCCACGGCCTTTTGAGTGGTGGTGCGCACAGGCTCGTCCGTGAGGGAAAGGGTGCCGAAATGAAAAACCTTGGCTTGGTCGATGATGGACTTATCCACTTCGTCCCAGGTCAGTTGGGTGTCAGCACCGGGCTTGCGCGCAAAGGAGAAGGAGCGGTCACCGGTTTGGTCAAAGGTAACAAAGGCCAAAGTGGTGAAGACCTTGGGATCCACAACCACGCCCTTGGTCTCAATCCCGGCCCGATCCAGCGTGCCCAGCAACAGATGACCGAAGGTATCGTCCCCCACCTTACCAAGAAAAGCAACCTTCTTGCCGTAAGCATTCAGAGCAGCCAAAAAATTACCGGGAGCGCCGCCGGGATTGGCGGCCATGGTGGGATAGCCGGCACTGTCTGTGGATTTGGAAGCAAAGTCAATCAGGAGTTCGCCTAATGCGACTACATCATACATACAAAAACCTCGTTTCTTGATGATTCACTTTTTGCCGCCCTAATGCGGAACGGATCCGTTATTTTGCGGCAGGATACTCGGTGCAAAGAAGGCGATACGGAGCTTCGTCCTCCTCAATGGCGGGGAAACGCCCCACGGGAGGATTGAAGCGGTTATCGTTGGCGTCGTCGTTACACTGGCTGACTTCGCCCAACAAACGCGGCCCCGTGCCGGGCTCCACTTCAAAATCGTGGTACAGATACTGTTGGATAAAGATGCTCTCGCCGGGAGTCAAACGGATCTGCGTGCCGGCAGGGACGGTGTAAGTACGGCCATCGGTATGGACGGTGACGTCCGTGTCATAGTTGATGGACTCGTCGGGATTGGAATTATACACACGGATCAGCACGTTGCCGCCGCCACGGTTGATGATGTCTTCCGTTTTATACCAGTGGAAATGGTTGGGCGAATACTGGCCCTCCTTCAGATAAAGCAGTTTCTCGGCGTAAACTTTGGGATACTTATCTTCCATTTCCCGATTGCCGTTACGAATGGTAATCAGAGAGAAGCCCATTTTATCGAAGTCGCCCATGCCATAGTCGGTAATATCCCAACCCAACATACAATCACGGACTTCGTCATATTCGTGCCCCTTTTCCTTCCATTCTTCGGGGGTAAAATGGCAGAAAGGCGGAAGATAGCAGTGATACTTTTCACACATGGCCTCCAACTCGCGAAGAGCCTTGTTGATCTCAGAACGCTTCATAGATAGTCTCCTTTACGTAATAATTATATTCGATTTCCCTAAAACGCCACCTGTAAGACAGACTAAAAAGGGAGATTCGTTTTTCTCGTTGCTTTAAGTGAAACCACCCGCCAAAATCGGCGGGCGGTATGGTTTACTGCTCCTTTGCGCAATTGGGACAAACGTCGTTGTCTTCCATTTTTGCGCCGCAGTGGATACAGAAAGCGCCTTCATTGCCGGGAACAGGCACAACGGGAACGTCCTGGGTTTGAGCAGCAGCCTGGGTTTGAGCAGCGGCCTGGGTTTGAGCAGCGGCCTGGGTTTGAGCAGCGGCTTGGGTTTGAGCAGCGGCTTGAGTTTGAGCAGCGGCCTGGGTTTGAGCAGCCCCAAAGTTGACCGCATCCGCGGGCTTGGCACTGTGGAAACTCAGCTTGTTGTTGATCTGAATGACGTTCTTAATGAGCAGGATCACCATCATGAAAAACTCGTACGAAATACGAATGAAAATGGGACCCAAAATCATAAGCAACAGGCCGTAGCCGCCGTACCAAACGTCGGAAGAACGGTAATAATAACCGCCGGAACCCTCCTGCACGTAGAAGAGCATCATAAATCCCACGAGAATCACAAAACACGTGGACAAAATATACAGCGCCTGCAAGATCTTTTCAATAATGAGATATCTGAAATTCACCGTGTCGTGCAGAAACTTGCCGAAGCCCTTCATACAAGCCCTTCTCTTTTCGGGGACGATAAAAATAAAAATCAAAACCGTGGCCACCACGGCAAGCAAAAATGCCACAAGAGTAAATAAAGCCATTTCCATAAAAGCAACCCTCCGTATTGATCGATTTGTTACCATTATATCATTTTTTTAACAAAAATCAAGTTTTTTCTGAAAATCTTTCGCCGACAGCTTGAGAAATTGACATTCTTTCAGATGATTCAACGTATCTGCTTCAATGTTAATAGATATACAATCTACGCAGTTGCCTTGTATATCAAGTTGCACGCTTTCCAAAATACAATTTCCCTGTTTTTGATATATGCAAAATTCATTTTCGCAAAATAATCGGGTCATATAATCACCTCAAGAATAATAATAACACAATTTTTCCAAAATATCAAGTACTCGAAGTATTTAATATCCACGAACCCCTATACTTATCCATAGAATTATCGAGCAAATGAAGTACAGGGTGATAAGAATGAAATTAAATGAAGCCGTTGCATGCAGAATAAGAGAACTTTTAAAAGAACGGGGAATAACACAGTATCAATTACATTTGAAAACCGGCGTTCCCCAGTCAACGCTAAGCACAATTATGAAGTGTTCCTACCCCGGTATGAAGCTCAGGATCATATACGAAATCTGTGACGGGTTGGAAATAGAGCTGAAGGACTTTTTTGCTTCGGACGTATTCCAACGGGAAAATATAGAAGAATGTTAGGAAGAAAAAGCACCGCTCGATGTCTCAAGCGGTGCTTTGGATTGTTATACCGAATGGCTTAGATTCTTTGCGCCGCCTGATGTGCTATTCACAAGGCGCATGGCTTAAAAAAGTGTCTATTGCAAAATCATGTCGATAGTGATATAATATAGTTGCTATATGTGTGAATATGCACAAGTTAGGGAATATTATTTATTAAAAATGCATTCTCTCTCCCTGACTTCGTGCAGACGTGTAGCAACACGGAGAGAAGCATTTTTCGGCGCATCTCTTATCTGATCATAGGAGAATAGAGAGTATGAAAAGAATTATTCCATTGCTTATGGTAATGTTTGTGTTGTTCTCCCTTGTTGCCTGTAGCAGAGACACCGCAAAGGATACCGACAGAAGCGTTGCAACCGGCGATGAAAGTAAGGTAACGGGCACGAATGGATCTGCGGACATCACTGACCAAACAGAGGATGCAAAGGATATTCCCAAGCTTTATTTTACGGGTGACATGTCTAACATGACCGACAAAAAGGACGTGAGGGATATTTCTTTTGAATACATAAGCAAACAACAAGAAACAACGGGTGCTGCTAAGATCAAGCTTCAAGGCACTTCAAGTTTAAGCTATGACAAAAAGAATTACACCATCAATTTTTATAAAGACGCCGATTATTTGGAGGAGATGGGAGTAGACGTTGGTTGGGGCTTGCAAAACGAATATTGCCTAAAAGCCAACTGGATCGACAAAACCCACTCGCGCAATGTGGTTACAGCAAAAATTGCGGGCGAGATCCAAAAAAAATACGGATTGTTAAACGTTGCTCCGAATAACGGCGCAATTGACGGTTTTCCTATAGAGGTTTATATCAACGGAAGCTTTCACGGACTTTACACGATGAATATTCCAAAGAATGATTGGATGTTCGGTATGGATGCAAGTAATCCTAACCATATCGTGATCTGTGGTGAAACCTGGAATGATCCTGCGCTCTTCAAAGCCCTCCCCACCGACTTTAGCGATTGGGCAGTTGAGGTAGGAAGTGAAAATGATGAAACTTTGGCAAAAATTCAGCGCTTGATCGCTTTTGTTCGGGACAGTAGTGACGAAGAATTTAAAGCCGATTTTAATCAGTATCTGAATTTGGATGCCACTCTTAACTATTATGTGATGTTAAACTACTGCTGGTTGCCTGACAATTTAGGTAAAAATATGCTTCTGGCTACGTACGACGGTAACGTGTGGTATCCGAGTCTATATGATCTTGATACCTCCTGGGGCGCAAACTGGCAGGGAAACGATTTGTACGATTATAAAAACACTTTATTGTCAACAAACAAAAGTCTTTTGTGGGAAAGAGTGGAGGAACAGTTCAAAGAAGAAATTGCCACACGCTATTTCCAACTGCGTTCGACCATCCTTGATACAGACTATATTTTGACAAAATTCAACGACTTCTATGGCAGTATTCCCCAAGAAACATTGGGCCGCGAAACAGCAAAATGGGATGCAACCGGAACAGGGGAATTGCTCCCGGGTTATCCGATATCGCAAATACAAGAATACCTTCAGTCGGTCATCCCCAAACTTGATGCCAAGTATGAAAGCTGGAGATAAAAACTCAAGGTTCGCATTTTGTATTGCTCGCAACAAAAGTCTTTATTAAAAGTGCAGATCACCCCGTATTCGTATGAATACGGGGTGATTATTTCGTGTTTAGCAGCTTTTAAAGGCTTACTTGCTTCCCTTCCGGCCCGGGCAGCGGTACGCAAAACAGAGTAATTATTGATTAACGAATTTAACGGCGGTGCCATACACAATCACTTCTGCGGCGCCCTGCATAACAGCAGAAGAAGCATAACGAACATTAATAACTGCATCCGCGCCTAATTCTTCTGCTTCTGCAATCATTCTTTTGGTGGCAAGTGCTCGCGCTTCATTCATCATTTCGTTATAGGACTTTAGTTCTCCGCCAACCAATGTTTTAAAGCTTTGCGCAATGTCTTTGCCGATGTGTTTAGATTGAATAGTACTTCCCTTTACAAGAGAGAGAGTCTCCACTTCTTTGCCGCTGATAAAATCAGTATTTACTAATATCATCTTCTTCACCTTTCTTTATTTCATTGATTCTTTCTATACATACATAAATCATGATCCCTGAGAAAACAAGTGGGATAATACCCAAAATATATTTCCAAATCCCGTTAAGCAAAGAAATCAAGAATCCAAAGTATGTAATATAATATAGTACCAAAATAACCGTGATGATGATCGGGGCAATTATTTTCTTTTTGTGAGTATTCAACATTTGCACCACCGTAGATTACTTGCTAAATTTATTATATCATATAGCTGTCATAAATGCAATATAACAATCACCCTGTCAAGAAAGCGGAAGGTGGATAATTTTGCTTTATTTTACTTATAAACTTAATTATTGAATTTTAACAGCTCTTCTGCTATAACCTGCGCCATAATAGCGTGACCTTTATCATTGGGATGGAGTCCATCGGGAACCACTTCTTTATCAGCCGGATCCAGAGGATTCATGTTGAACAGGTCTATTACTGCCACCTTGTGGTTTTTACATATTGTTAGAATAGCATTTACATAGTCTTCCAAATTTTTCGAATCGGGCATCGCAGGCCGTTCCTCGCCAACCCTGTGAAGAGGTGTCATAAAAATCAATTTGGCCTGCGGGAAATTCTGCTTTAAGGTCTTTATAAGAGAATTCACTGCGCCGCAGAATGTGTACTTGTCCTCACTGTCCAATGTTCCGAAAGGCGCATCGCCGTGTCCATAATCATTCGTTCCGCCAAACACCACAATTGCATCTGCGTTTCGGTCCATAATTTCCGAGCGCAGTTCAAAGGTCAAATCAACCCGGGTATTCTCTTTCGATGGTACAACCTGACGTGCGATTCTCGTTCCTCCCAAGCCATAATTATATGCGTGCTTCATATTGTATTTTTCTTTAATTATTTGGTGAAACACTTTGTTTTGTGCGGTTGTACCGTGCCCCTCGGTTATGCTGTCTCCAAGAAAATTGATTGTTAAATTTTTATAATTCCATAATCGCTTTTTCCTCCCAATGCATTTGCATTAATGTAGGTTGATTATATCACATCCGAAATCACTTGTCAAATGTCCCAGACAACTACTATTTTAAAAACCTTATCAAAAACTTTTTTCATATTTCAACCCCTCAATGTTTTGTTAAATTATAGCATAATTAGTCGCCTTTTGCAATAGAAGCCCCCCCTGCCAATTTCTCGGCAGGGGGACGATTTTGCGTTATAAACCTAATTACTTAGATTCTTTGATAGCTGCCTATGTTTCGGCACGCAAAAAAGGGACGTTTAGTTATCAATAAACTCTTCAAGCAAATTAAGAAATCTCATACGATAGTCTGCTAACTCTCCCATATCATCTTGGGAACAAGAAAGAACATAGTGATATAAATCTTCTCCCTCAACAACTATGTACGGGTCAGCACCCTTTTCCAAGAGTTTTTTTGCTATTATAAGACGAGTTTCGTTCTCCTCTTCTGTTTCGCCATCATTATATTGCAAATCCCATAATACATTTTCATAACCATTATATATAACATTAGGATTTGCTCCAAGAGAAAGCAATAGGTCAATCATTGCAAGATTGGAATAAAAAACCGCCATACTCAAAGGAGTAAAAGACATAGCGGAATAGGTTTTGCCTTCCCATCTTGGTTCAAGTTCAAATTCTTTGGAAATGTCCATTTTGGCTAATACTTTACAAGCCTTCTCTTTATCAAAACTTGCATTCTCGCATAACTCCATAAAAGCAGTATACATTTTCCTCACCTCTTGAACACATTATAACACACCTTATGTCCAATAAAAAGGACTTTACAAAAAATCAGCCCGAAGAATTTCGGGCGGATAATTTTGTTTTATAAATCTAATTACTTGCTTTCTTTGATTGCAGCCTGCGGTGCTGTACGCAAAAGGGGGAAAATATACTACATATCAAAAAGCAATAATTCGATTTCTTTATTGAAATCTGTCTTTTTAGAAAACTCATCGGCCTTTAAAAGTTCTCGCACCTCTAAACACTCCAATGCTCGTGCTTTAATGAATAGTAATTTATGCAAATCAAATGTGTCTAATTCGGTTGTATATCTATATCCGTAAATACCATATTGCTTCAAAACATCTGTGCAAGCTTTTGCAACAGCGTAGCACAATTCTTTATCATTTATATCAAATTCGCTATATGTATCGCCATAATCGGTTGTTATTTTCACAGCTATTTGATTTGTGTTATCGCCTTCGCAATATTTAGTCATTTTAATAGTCATAATTTCGCCTTCATTATCCCAATCGACAGTCGTGGTAACGGCGATAATATGATTACTGCCCTTTGCGGTAATACTTTCTCGTTGGCTCCATTCATTATGGCAATCGTCTTTTTCAAAATATAGTGCATACAGTGCACTCACAAAATCACCAAATTGTCCACCAACAGCAGAACTTGCCCCGAACGATATTTTATGACCATAAAAATCAAGGTCTATGCCCAAGTATTGAGTTCCAGTTGGATGCAATTTTATTTTTACATCACAATCTCGTTTTTGAAGTTTCATTTTTTCTCTCCATCCAAAAGGTTATTCTATTCCATACTTTTCTTTTAATCGCTTCAAGAATGCCGAGGCATCGTCTCTTTCTTCTTGTGTGTTTCCCCACCAGCATTCACAAAACTCAAAATTGGACATTATATCTAATACTTTTGGCGTATATACTCTTGTAATTCTTAAATTTTCAATCAATTCAATCGGAACGCTAGCCACATAATATCTTCCGCCACGACTAAGCCCCAAAACGGAAATTGCCGTTTTATTTTCATCTGGCAATCTCTCATCCCACAGGCGCCCACAAAGATATACCTTTGTATTTCCTTTAAATGCAGCAGTTCCATATCTTAAAATACCGTTTTCATCAATTCGTGTTTTCTTTATATTTCCTGCAACGGCATATCTCCATAAGTTTTTCACTTTTCTCACCTCTTGGTTGTATTATAACATACTATCTGTCTAATAAAAAGGACTTTGTATAGAAAAATCCGCCCGAATTTCTTCGGGCGGATAGTTTTGTTTTATAAAGTCAGCAATTATTTGCTTTCTTTGATTGTAGCCTGTGCTGCTATCAGCAAAAGAGGGAAATTACATATCAAACAGTAGGAGTTCCATTTCTTTTTCAAACGACGAAGAATTGGCGCTCATCCATCCTTTGGGGTGTTGCCACTCTTCTTTCAAAACCCGTGCCTCCATAGCATCCAAGGCGTATGCTTTCACGAAGAGTAATTCTTCCATTTCAAAAACGTCTCCAATATATTGCATGCCAGTAGAGCGAAGATATCCCTGGAAACCATACTTTTTGAGTGCTTCCGTACAGCCTCTTGCAACAGCATAGCACAAATCACGTCCGTCAACGACACATTCTTTGAAAGATTGTCTGCTACTCTCAATTTTTACCTGAACAGGGTCTGGTGTATACGGGTCAAGAACGGGGCCCTCGTTGTCGCAGATTCTTGTAAGCGTGATTGTATAAAACGGACCTTCTCCGTCCCAAAATACTTTTGACTTAAAATAATGTTTCTTGTCCTCACGATTGTGCGGATGCTCGTGAGTGATGTCATCATTATACTTGCAATGTAGATAATGTGAACGGTCTTTCTCTTCGTAAAGTCCGTATACTGCCGACAAAAATGCAGAAAACTGACTTCCCATTACACCGCTGGCGAAAAAATAATAGTTTTCACTATCAATTCGCCAATGAACTCGTAAAAAGTCATAGTCGTAGGGAGTCAGTCTGATTCGCATATCGCAGTTTCTTTTATTCAGTTTCAAAAAAACACCTGTGCCATAACGGGCACGCATCGTATTTATACGACGCATTATAGATTAGATTCAATGAATCCATATACATTATACCATAGTAATAAAGCGTTTGCAACAGAAAAATCACCCCGCCGATTTCTCGGCGGGGTGATGCTTTTGCTCTATAAATCTAATTACTTAGACTCTTTGATAGCAGCCTGAGCGGCGGCGAGGCGGGCGATCGGCACGCGGAAGGGAGAGCAGGATACGTAATCCAGGCCCAGCTTGTGGCAGAACTCCACGGATACGGGGTCGCCGCCGTGCTCACCGCAGATTCCGCAGTGGAGGGTGGGACGAACCTTCTTACCCAGGGTCACAGCCATATCCATCAGCTTGCCCACGCCGGTCTGATCCAGCTTAGCAAAGGGATCGTTCTCGTAGATCTTGCTGTCATAGTATGCAGAGAGGAACTTGCCGGCATCGTCACGGCTGAAGCCGAAGGTCATCTGAGTCAGATCGTTGGTGCCGAAGCAGAAGAACTCTGCTTCCTGGGCGATCTCGTCTGCAGTGAGGCAAGCTCTGGGGATCTCCATCATGGTACCCACTTCATAGGTGAGCTCAACGCCGGCAGCGGCGATCTCTGCAGCTGCGGTTGCCACCACAACGTCCTTCACGAACTTCATTTCCTTCACTTCGCCGGTGAGGGGGATCATGATCTCGGGAACGATGTTCCAATCGGGATGATTCTTCTTCACGTTGATGGCGGCGCGGATCACGGCAGAGGTCTGCATCTTGGCGATCTCGGGATAGGTGACGGCCAGACGGCATCCGCGGTGGCCCATCATGGGGTTGAACTCGTGGAGAGAAGCGATGATGTTCTTGATATCCTCAACGCTCTTGTTCTGCGCCTTGGCCAGAGCCACGATGTCTGCCTCCTCGGTGGGGACAAACTCATGGAGAGGGGGATCCAGGAAGCGGATGCAAACGGGATTGCCCTCCAGAGCCTCGTAGAGCTTCTCAAAGTCGCCCTGCTGATAGGGAAGAATTTTTTGGAGTGCTGCTTCGCGCTCTTCTACTGTATCAGCGCAAATCATCTCACGGAAGGCTGCAATTCTGTCAGCCTCGAAGAACATATGCTCTGTACGGCAAAGACCGATACCCTCAGCGCCGAGCTCGCGAGCCTTCT
>JAZNGI010000153.1:0-5743 GCA_045576375.1 Eubacteriales bacterium | reverse complement strand
CCTCTTTTGGGTGTAACCCCGATGCGCCAACGTACCTCTTGCTCCGATCGGGTCATTTGCACTTGCACCTTTTCAAGGTGTTCAAAGCCCACGTAAAGGCCGTCCGTATACCGTCCGTCATAGGCATCGGTCACAAAGGCGGCTCCCTTGGGATCGCGCAAACCCACCCGAAAAAGGGGGCGTTTTTCCGCAAGCCGCTCCCGTCCTTTGAGAACTACGGACTCCAGTTGACCTCTCTGCCAATCCATCGTGATCTGCATAACCGTTCCTCCTTGACTGAATCTTTGTTTTATGGTATCATGGAATATGCAATAAATCAATAGGAAAAGCGGGTGGTTTTCGTGCAAAAACGAGCATCTTATGAAACGGTGTTTACCTCTATGCCAACCCAGGACGTTTATATCGACAAGGAGTTTGCCAAACTTCCCACCGAAGAGATCTCTTTTTTGCATTATCACGAGCATTATGAGATCGGGATCTGCCGCCAAGGGGAAGGGATCTTCGTCACTCCCGCCGATGCCCAAGCGGTGCGGGAGGGCGATATGGTGTTTTTCCCTCCGGGAACGCGGCACTATTCCCGTTCCCTTTCCTCTTGCATCTGCCGATTTATATACGTGCGTGCCCAGGCGGTGGAGGAGGCCTTGACCGTTGCCGTGCCGTGCGTGATTCGGCGGCACGACCGTTCCTCGGCGGCACTCCTGTTGCGGCAATTGATGGAGGATGCCGACAAGCCCAATGCCCATCGGCGCATCCTGTTACGAATGAATCTTTTTTTGTTGGAAGCACACGACTGCTTTTCCTCTCCCGTTGACGCCCCCGCCATGGGGCTGGCAGAGCAGATCGCCGAATATCTTGCCTCGCGGTACAATCAGCCCATCCTTGCACGGGAACTCAGCTCCCGATTTCATCTCAGCGAAAGTCAACTGCGCCGCCGTTTTTGCGCCGTTTACGGTTGCTCCCCCGTGGAATACCGAAACCGTTTGCGCTGTCAAATCGGCCGGGAATTACTGTTGCACACCAATCGCACCGTGGCAGAGATCTCCGAGCATTTGGGATTCTCGGCTCCCTCGGATTTTTATCGGTTGTGTTTGCGTTACTGCAAAACGTCTCCCGCCAAAATGCGACGGGCATTGCGCCAACAAGCGCTCTTGAAAAGCCCCGTCCAAAAGGAGTCGGAAAAAACGCAATAGAGCAAATTTTGCCCTCCCTTGGCGCTCAGCCTGCCCAAAAGAAAAAAATCGGACACAAGCTTTTTTTGCCTGTGTCCGGTTTGTATTTTTCTTATTTTCTGTATTCCAGAATATCTCCCACGCCGCAATCCAATGCGGCACAAATCCGATCCAAAATATATCCGTCATAACGCTTCACGTTATTCTTGTAGTACTTATCAATGATCTGATACTGGATTCCCGTTCTCTTGGCAAGCTCATAACGGGTCAGCTTCATTTGCGCCAGACGTTGGTCAAGAATCAATTTCACCATATCTCTAATATACACCTCTGAGCCTATTTTAATCAAAATCTCTTTTCTTGACAATTCACTCAAATAGGTGTATACTTATATAGATATATATCACTTTTTGTATTCCAGAATATCTCCCACGCCGCAATCCAATGCGGCACAAAGCTTATCTATGGTTTTGGTTTCAATGTTTTCGTTGGCACGCAGCCTTCTCACCGTCTTACTGTCTATGCCGCAACGCTCTCTGAGCTGATAGGTGGAAACACCTTTCTCTTGCATTGTAATCCAAAGTCGGTCAAAAACGATCATAACACCCCTCCTTGACGTTTTTTATTATGGGGGTTATAATCTATTTTATTAAGGGGATATAATCCCCATACAGGGAAAGGAATTGTTATGAATTTTTATATTGTCGTGGCGGGGTGCAGAGATTACTGCAACTATGAACAAGCAAAAGAGTTTATCGACCTTTGTCTGAAGGAAATAAATTCCCACATCCAGCCGATCTTTTTAAGCGGCGGTTGCCGCGGCACGGATGCTTTGGGAGAACGCTATGCCCAAGAAAAGGGGTATCCCATTGAGCGTTATCCCGCGGAGTGGAAGCGATACGGAAAAGCGGCAGGCCCTAAAAGGAATGAAGCAATGGCAAAAAAATGCGATCTTCTCATCTGCTTTTGGGACGGAAAAAGCAAAGGAACTGCATCTATGATCACTCTCGCACAAAGAGAAAAGAAACCTTTAAAAATAAAATCCATTCCTCCTGTGTTATCCTGAGAAAAGGGACGCAGTATAATAAGTCCATAAAAAAGCCGACGGTAATCCGTCGGCTTCTCACTTTTCCTTATCCCAAGCGCTCCAGCATCTCTTCCCGACAGAGGGGAACGTTGAACACCGTGGGGATCTCGTCCTCCGCAGCAAAGCTCGCCACAGCAAGACATTTGAGGGACTTTTGAACAGATACTTTAAGTGAGACCCGGAACATAAAAAAGAGCTTGCGGCAGAAGGCATTCTCTGCCGCGTTTTTCGTGAGAACAAAAAGGAGGCAAGTTTTTCGTCGCCCCTCCCCAAAAGAACACTTTTTGCGTGAAAATTTCACACAAGAAAACGATTATTTGCTAAAAAACAAGAAATACTATTGACAAAACGAGAAAAAATCACTTATAATAGACTAAGGAGTGTGATGATATGCTGATTCGATTCAATGTTTCCAACTTCTTATCCTTCAACGAAACGCAAGAATTTACCATGATCGGAGGAAAGGTGAGAAGCAAATCCGAACATCTGTCGGATGATAACAAATTAAAGTTGTTACGGTTTGCCGCCGTTTACGGTGCCAACGCTTCGGGAAAATCCAACCTGATTTCGGCATTGGATTTTGCCAGAACCGTGATCCTTGGCAAAATTCCCGAAGGAACGATCAATAAATATCATAAAACCGTCTCGGAGAATAAAAACCGCCCCAGCTATTTTGAGTTTGAGGTCAAGATCGGCAATCAATACTTTGCCTATGGCTTTGAGATCCTCTTGAGTCAACGAAGCGTCGTTGATGAATGGCTCGTCGAGCTTTCTCCCAACGGAGCCGACAAAGAACTGTTCACGCGGAACGTAAAAAACAAAACCTATACCATCGGCAACACTTTTCACGACAAAAGCCTCAGCGACAGACTGGAGTTCTACGCCCAGGATGTAAAATCCGACGATTCGACCCTGTTCCTCACGGTCATGAATCAAAATAAATCGGATTTATACAAGGACAATCCCCAACTGCGCGTGTTCAAGGATGTTTACGATTGGTTTCGCACCAAGTTGGATATTAACTACCCCGAAGCTCCCATCACCAACTACTCCTATTTTGCCACTCGGAAAAACACGGAGGAGATCTCCCGCATCATCTCCGCCTTTGGCACGGGAATCTCAAAATTCCGAATCGTGGAAGTGTCTCCGGACGCAGCTCTGCAAAACATCCCCGCTCCCGTGCTGAAAACCCTCAAGGAGGAACTGGAAAAACAGAACTCTTCTCATCCCAAGCATTCCGTGGTGCTGAAAGGCAGAAAAGAATTCTTTCTCTTTGAGATCGACAAAAACGATGAAGTCAAAGTAAAAACCCTTGAGTTTGAGCACGAAAACACCGACGCTCTGTTCCGACTGTCCGAAGAATCCGACGGTACAACAAGACTTTTGGATCTGATCGAAGTGTTACTGTCAGACAACAAGGAGAAGGTGTATATCATTGACGAGATCGACCGTTGCCTGCATCCTCAATTGACTTACAGGCTCATCGAAACCTATTTGAAACTGTCGAAAAACAGCCAGAGACAATTGATCGTAACCACCCACGAATCTCATTTGTTGGATTTCGACTTACTGCGCCGAGACGAAATATGGTTTGTGGACAAGGATCCCCGCGGTCATTCCTCCCTGTATTCCCTGGAAGCATACAACGAGCGCTTTGACAAGAAGATCGACAAAGCTTATTTAGAAGGAAGATACGGCGGCGTTCCCGTGTTCAGCTCCGTTTTTCCGATAAAGGGGGAATAACCATGCGAATCCCCAAAACATTCGGCCAAAGAGACTCTCTGGCACGCACCGCCGCTAAAAAGTATTACTTAATTTACGAAGGCGCAAAAACCGAAGCTCAATATTTTGACGGGATCGCTCAAAACAAAGGCATCCTCAATATCAACTCGTTAATAGAAATCGTTCCCATCTTGCGTAGCTATAACGAAAAGGATTGGAGCAACCCGAAGAAGATTCTTGACAAGTTGATCGAATACGTGGATGCCAAAGAAGGAGACAGTCTCGCCGCGGGCACGTTTTTGGACAAAGTGATCGATTGGCTGATGGAAGAACAGATCATCAGCGATCGAGGTATTTACACCAGAAAAAACCTGAGAGAGAAATGCCTGCAACTGTTCGGATCCGAGCAGACCATGGTGGAACTGGCCGAAGCCTCCCAAACCGTTTCCGCCTTTCTGACACGGCAATTGAACATCAGCGATTCCGTGGCACAGATTGAAGATTACGTGAAACGGCAGTTTGTCACCTACGAAGACGGCTACGACAAGATCTGCCTAATTGCCGATCGGGACCGACAAAGCTTCAAAGAAGAGCAATATGATTACGTCCTGCGCACCTGCAAAGAAAAAGGCTATGATTTCTATGTTTCCAATCCCTGCTTTGAGCTCTTTCTTCTTTTGCATTATGACGAAGTTCTTGCCATGGATCGGGAAAAATTGCTTGCCAATCCCAAGGAACCGCCCAAAGCAAAAAAGCGTTTTCTGCAAAAGCAATTATCCAAGCTGATGGATGGTTACAGTAAAGAAAATCTGAATTTTGAAAAACTTGTCAACCGAGTCAATAAAGCCGTGGAAAACGAAAAACACTTCTGCGAAAACCCGGAGGAATTAAAAACCCAACTGGGCAGCAATTTAGGACTTCTCATTAAAGAAATGCAATGAATCAAGACGGTTTCCCTGACCAAGGGAAGCCGCCTTTTTCTTTTTGCCGCACGGGCAGAAAAAAGGACACAAGCTTTTTTTGCCTGTGTCCGAATTTTTTCTTATCCCAAGCGCTCCAAGAGCTCTTCCACCGCGCTCAGTTGGGGAATGGATCCCACCGCTCCCCCCTTGGCAGAGCAGAGCACCGCCGCCGCCTGGGCGTAGGTGGCCGCGGCCTTCATGTCCCGATCCATGGCGTAACGGGCGGTCAACACCCCCGCAAAGGTCTCACTCACCGCACTCAGATCCGTCACCTCCACGGGAATGGGAGCGATCAGCTCCGAATACTTCCCGTCCGTCACGTAGGTTCCCCGTTTGTCCATACGGAACACGAAATAATCCGCGTTGATGCGGGAAGAAAGCTTGATGGAAGCTTTCACATACTCCGAAACGCTGTCGGGAACCATTCCCGTATAGGAATAGATCTCCCGCTCCCCCAGCACCGCCGCGCGCAAACGGCCCAGCTCGTGCACGGGAAGCTCTTCCCGACAAAGGGGAACGTTGAGCACCGTGGGAATCTCGTCCTCCGCGGCAAAGCCCGCACCGCTCTTCAATCGGTCAAACGCCAGGTCGCCGCAAAGCAACAAGGCATCGGGATACGCCACGAAGGCTTCTTCAATATCATCATCGGTCAAATGGGGCGCGGCACCGTCGTAAAGCAAGGCGGAGGGCGTTTGCTCCGCGGGCGCCAAAAGCACCTTCAGGGAAGTGGGCCGCACCTTATCTACCAACACGCTCCGCAGGGACACGCCGTTGTTTTCCAACAGCTTTCTCAGACGGTTCCC
>JAZNGI010000152.1:0-2199 GCA_045576375.1 Eubacteriales bacterium | reverse complement strand
CAAAGATATGTTATAATGCCCTTGTAAGATTTTCCCATGGGGTTATCGGCGTATTATGCTTTATTATAAGGAGTGGATTCAATGAAAGTCACAACCAAGATCCTCATATCGGCGCTAACACTCATTGTGTTTGTGATGCTCCTGCCGTTGGCGGAGATAAAGCTATTTCCGGACTGGACGGGAATCGGACTGTGGTTTGTTTCCTTTCTTTTTGTCAATCCGGTGCTCGTTGTTTGCCTCGGCGTGATGGCGGGAACGGATCTTCCAAAACTGTGGTGGATCCCCCTTGCAATCGCCGTGTTATTCCCTTTGCTGTTTGGCGTAGCCATTGCCGACTTTGTTTGGGAGCTGTACGTGTACTCGGCAATCTATCTGCCGATTGGCAGCCTTGCTATGCTCGG
Source organism: Eubacteriales bacterium (assembly GCA_045576375.1). Lineage (GTDB taxonomy): Bacteria > Bacillota > Clostridia > Oscillospirales > SIG627 > SIG685. Next base: position 1,798 of record JAZNGI010000152.1, on the reverse strand, counting down.
AACTCACTTCGGCAAGAAAGTGATTTTAAAAAGAAAAAAAGACAGGGAACAAAAAGATTAACCGCATTACATAACGCATGGATCGGCCGCGTATACTGCAGTATTACGCGATTCATACTAATTGATAAATGAAAAAAACGAGAGGGAAGGAGGAGCATCCAATGAATAACCACGAGGAAACGATCTGTCAAGAAGCCGTGCTTTCGGAAAACTATGAGGAAGATCAGATCGGGAGCAGAATGAGCACCAACTTTATCTCGATCCGAAAGGGCATCTCCGTTCGACAGGCCATGAGTGAGCTTGTGAAGCAAGCCGCAGATCATGATAACGTGGCCACGATCTACGTGGTGGATGACCAAGACCGTTTTTTCGGCGCCATTGATCTGAAGGATCTCATCATTGCCAGGGAATCAACACCCCTCTCTTCTTTTACCGTAACTTCCTATCCCTACACCTACGCTATGGAGTCTACAACGGACTGTATGGATCGGCTGAAAGACTGCTGTGAAGATTCCATCCCCGTTTTGGACGAGGCGCACAAGCTGGTGGGTGTGTTGACCGCCCAGGACCTTGCCGTTATGATCACCGATGAGATCGAAGAAGATTATGCAATGCTTGCAGGCTTGACCGAAGAAGAGGAATTGAGTGAGCCTCTGGGGAAGAGCATCGGCAAGCGCTTGCCTTGGTTGATCGTGTTGTTCCTTTTGGGCTTGGGAGTCTCCACCGTGGTGGGCCTGTTTGAGAGCATTGCCGCAAACCTCACGGTGCTTGTTTTCTTCCAATCCTTGATTCTCGGAATGGCGGGAAATGCGGGAACCCAGTCCCTTGCCGTAACCATTCGTGTGTTGGCGGAATGCGACCCTGAAAAAGGGCAAAGCTCCCGCTTGATCTGGAAGGAAGCGAGGGTGGGGGCAAGCAACGGGATCTTGCTGGGGCTCCTTTCCTTTGTGTTGATCGGCCTCTATCTGTTTTTGCTCAAAGGGGAGAGCGCAAGCCTTGCTTTTTCCGTTTCTGCCTGCACGGGACTTGCCTTGTTTTTTGCCATGCTTCTTTCCGGTGTGTCGGGCACGGTGATCCCTCTTGTGTTTCAAAAACTCAAGATCGATCCTGCCGTTGCCTCCGGCCCCTTTATCACCACCCTTAACGATCTCGTGGCGGTTGTCACCTATTACGGGCTGGCCCACGTTTTGCTCTTTTCCTTCTTGGCCGGTTGAACCCATTGTGACTATGAAAAAAGACGGTATGTTTTTGGCATACCGTCTTTGTGTTCTTTAGGTCAGATCCGGCTCAAAGCAGGGCATCAGCTCCAGTTTGAAGAGATTTGCCTTGTGTTTTCGGTCAATGATCTCTTTTGTCTTAGGGTCGTCGATCTCTCCCGTGCGGATGTAACGGTCCAGCACTGCGTAGGTAAAACCCAGATTCTCCTCGTCGGTTTTTCCGCACAGACCGTCAATGGGAACTTTTTCCACCAGCTCCTTGGGAACGCCGAGCAAATGGCCGATCTGCTTCACTTCGGTGACTGTGAGGCGGGAAAGGGGGCTGAAATCTCCCACGGAGTCGCCGTACCGTGTGGAATATCCCACCCAATCCTCGGAAAGGTTGCAGGTGTTCACCACTCTGCCGTTGCAGCTTTGGGAAACGGCGTACACCGTGGCCATACGCACACGGGGCGGAAGATTGTTTTTGCCTTGCTCGGAAAGCTTTAGCTCCCGGGGAAGGTTTTTTACGATGCCTTCCACGGCGTCTTTGATATTCACCTCAAAGCTTTTGATTCCCAAATGATTCACCAGAGCGTAAG
>JAZNGI010000151.1:0-8487 GCA_045576375.1 Eubacteriales bacterium | reverse complement strand
CCCTAAGCCTTGCGGCCCAAGGAAAGTTTGCCTTTTTCGTTGTTCAATTTTCAAGGTCCGTTGCGCCGTCGCTCTCAGCGGCGACTCGCTTATTATATCACACCCTTCTTCCTTTGTCAAGAGGTTTTTTAAAACTTTTTTCAGTTTTTTTAACCCCTCCCGAAGAGTGCTTGCATATTATATCCTATCTCCCTCCCTTTGTCAATACCTTTTTTAAAGTTTTTTGGGAAAAATTACTGGAAGTATTTTCGGTCCAGGCTCCTTAGCTGAATGGCCTCCAACACGTGATCCTCGGTGATGGTCTCACTCTCCTCCAGATCGGCAATGGTGCGGGAAAGGCGCAGGATCCGATCGTAGCCCCTGGCAGACAGCTCCAGGCTTCGGAAGGCTTCCTCCAACAGCTTCATGGCGCCTTCGTCGCACACGCAGTACCGCTTGGTGAGAGGACCGCTCAGCTCTCCGTTGGAGCCGATGCCGTGCTCCCAATAGCGCTCCGCGGCAATGCGCCGCGCCCGATCCACCCTGGCACGCACCTTTTCGCTGGGCTCGCCCCGCCGCCGATCGTTGAGCTCCTCAAACTTTACCGCGGGCACCTCGATCTGAATGTCGATACGATCCAGCAGAGGCCCCGAAATGCGGGACAGATACTTTTTCACCGCCGCCGGTGAGCAGGTGCAATGGTGTTGCTGACTGCCGTAATACCCGCAGGGACAGGGATTCATGGCGCAGACCAGCATAAAGGAAGCGGGAAACGTGACCTTCCCTGCAGCACGGGTGATGGTGACCTTTTTATCCTCCAAGGGCTGGCGAAGCACCTCCAGTGCTTTCTTGTCAAACTCGGGCAGCTCGTCTAAGAACAGCACCCCGTTGTGACACAGAGAGATCTCCCCCGGCATGGGAACGGTGCCGCCGCCCGCCAGACCCACGAAGGACATGGTGTGATGGGGCGAACGGAAGGGACGGGTGTCCACGATGCCCTCTTGCAGCATTCCGCAGACGGAATGGATCTTGGTGGTTTCCAGCATTTCCTCAAAGCGCATTTCGGGCAGAATCCCGGGGATGGCCTTGGAGATCATGCTCTTGCCCGAGCCGGGCGGCCCGATGAGCAGCAGGTTGTGCCCGCCCGCCGCCGCGATCTCCACCGCCCGCTTGACGGTTTCCTGCCCCTTGATGTCGGCAAAATCGATCATCACCCGGGAGTTCTTCTTCACACCCTCCCGATCAAACACGGCGGGAGAAAGCACCCGGCTTTGGCGCAGATGGCGGCACAGACTGCCGATGTCCTTCACACCGAACACGCGGATCCCGTCCACCATGGCCGCCTCCGCGGCGTTATCCTCGGGAAAATAGATCTCCTCCATGCCCGCGTCCCTGGCGGCAATGGCCATGGAAATAGCCCCGCGGCAGGAACGAAGCTCTCCGCTGAGGGAAAGCTCCCCCACAAAGCACTTCTTGCTCAGATCCACCTCGGCAAACAGCGTGAATTTCAACAGCGCCACCAGCATGGCCAGATCGTGCACCGCGCCGCTCTTTTTCACGTCTGCAGGCGCCAGATTGATGGTGGTCCTTCCGTTTTTGGTGGGAAGAGAGCAATTCACGCGCACGGCGTTGATCCGTTGGACGGCTTCCGTGACCGCCGCATCGGGCAGACCGATGACCTTCAGCTCGTACATTCCTCTGTCCACAAAACACTCCGCCTCAACGATATACCCGTCCAGCCCTTGCAAGCCCGCGGAATTCACGGTGCAAATCATTTTTCTCCCTCTCTTCTTATAGATTAACCATAATTTAACAATTTATGCAACGATTTTGAAAAATCCGTCAAAACCACGCCTTACTCCACGGCGGTGACGGTGAGAAGCTCCCCCTCCACGCGAAAACGGATCTGCCGCTCCCCGAAGGAAAAGGCGTACTCTCGGAGGGGATCCTCCTGGTAGGCGGGTCGGGGATCCTGGGAGAGCACCTGAACCAGAGCCTCCCGCTTCTGTGAAGGGATCCGCTCCCTTTGCCCCGGAGCAAAGGCCACCTGCAAGACGGGATGAAGCGCGGGATCCGCCCAAGCCGCCTTGGCCTCGGGGTGGCAATCGGTGTAGGGCAGATAGGGCTTCACGTCATACACGGGCGTCCCGTCGGCAAGATCCGCCCCCGTGACAAGAAGTACCGCCCTGCCTTCCCCGTCGAACTCCAGGCCCTTAAGCTCCACCGAGGAAAGCCCCAGGGGATTGGGACGGAAGGGACTGCGGGTGGCGAACACCCCCATCCGCACGTTCCCGCCCAGCTTGGGGGGACGCACCGTGGGGCGCCAGGTGTCCCGCTTGCACAGAGAAAAGCCCCAGATCAGCCACAGATGGCTGAACTCTTCCAGGGAGCGAAAAGCGGCGGGATCGGAATATTCCCGCAGAAACACCAAACGGGATTCCACCTCCGCCAGGCCGCTTTGACGGGGAATGCCGAATTTTTCCTTATAATCGTTATGGATGACGGCCACGGGGGTAATTTGAAAGCCCTTCATGGACAGATCCCCCGATGCCGCGCAAAAGGATAAGCAAATTCTTTCATTTTTTCTCTCTTCTTTGCAAAAAGGATGCTTGGCGGGCCAAGCATCCTCCGTGTTATCTTCTGGTGGAAGCGAGGAAATCCCGAGTGCGTTGCTTTTGGGGTGTGTCGAACACCTCTTGGGGCGTGCCTTCCTCGCAGATGACACCGTCGTCCATAAAGATCACGTGATCGCTCACGTCTCGGGCAAAGCTCATTTCGTGGGTCACGATGATCATGGTGGTGTTCTTGGCCGCCAGCTCCCGAATCACCCGCAGCACCTCTCCCGTTAACTCGGGGTCCAGGGCGCTGGTGGGCTCGTCAAAGCAGAGAATGTCGGGATCCAGCATGAGAGCACGGGCAATGGCCACCCGTTGCTGCTGACCGCCGGAAAGCTGACAGGGATACAGATTCGCCTTGTCCGACAGACCCACGGTGGCAAGAAGCTCCTTTGCCTGAGCTTCAATGGCTAAAAACTGCTCCTTTTTTTGAGCGTCCGCGGCCTTGTTTTCCTTGGCAAGCTTTGCCGCGCGAAGCTTGGGCGCCAGCATCAGATTTTCCAAGGCGGTGTATTGGGGAAACAGATGAAAGGATTGAAACACCAATCCGAAGTGCAGGCGCAGAGAGCGAACGTCCTCGTCGGTGTATTTTTTATCGGCAAGGGAGCTGTATACGGGCTCGCCGTCCACCACGATCTCCCCCGCGTCGGGAATCTCCAAATAGTTCAGACAGCGCAACAGGGTGGTTTTTCCGCTGCCGGAAGAACCGATAATGGAAAGCACCTCCCCCTTGTTGAGCTCAAAGCTGATGCCCTTAAGGATCTGCGCCTTACCAAAGCTCTTTTGAATGTTTTTCACTTCCAGCAATGCCATAAGAACGCCTCCTTAAATTTTATAATAGCTCAGCTTCTTTTCGATCTTGTTGAAAAGAACCGTGAGTGCTCCCACGAAAATCAGATAGAAGGCTCCGGTGTAGAACAGGGGCCAAATGATGGCGCGGCTCATGAGAAGCTCCGCCACGCGGATGATCTCCACCACGGCAATAACGCGGGCCAGAGCGGTGTCCTTCACCAAAGTGATGATCTCGTTGGACATGGGGGGAATGATCCGCTTGACCACCTGCATCAAAATCACCTTGAAGAAGATCTGACCCCGGGTCAGACCCAGCACCTCCCCCGCCTCGTACTGTCCCTTGGGAATGCTTTCGATACCGCCGCGGTAGATCTCACTGAAATAGCAGGCGTAGTTGATGACAAAGGCCACCAGCGCCGCAATAAAACGGGAATCCACCGCCATCCCGAAGAGAGAAGTGGGCCAGTTGATGCCCATCATCATTCCCGGAACGTAGAACACGATGAAGAGCTGGAGCATCAGCGGAATGCCGCGCACCACCCAAACCACGGTCTTCGTCGCCATTTTCAAAGGAGCAAAGCGGCTCATGGAGCCAAAAGCAATGATCAAGCCCAGGGGCATGGAGAACACAAGAGTCAGCACGAAGAGCAAAAGAGTGGTTTGAAAACCGCCCAAAAGCTCCAGGGTAACCTCAATAAACTGATTCATTTTTTCTTTCCTTCAGCGTTCACGCAAACCAAGGGTGTTGCGCCATTGGCGGCGCAACACCCCAAGTCAATTGTCAAAACTTGCGATTATTTGTATTCGGTGATGAGATAGTTGGTCAGACCGTACTTCTCAGCCAGTCTTGCCAGAGTGCCGTCAGCGGCAAGCTCCTTGATGGCGTCGTTCACCTTGGCGGTGAGCTCACTGCCCTTCTTGAAGCCGATGGCGTACTGCTCGGATTCCAGCGCCACCTGATCGGCGATGGCAAGATCCGCGTAGTCGCCCTTGCCCACCACGGAGAGAGCCAGGGTCTTGTCCAGCACCACGAAGTCCACGGTGCCTGCGGCCAGCTCGGGAAGAGCGCTCATCTGGGCGGTCACGGCCACGTAGGTTCCGTTTTCGCCGATAAGCTTCTTGGCAACGCCTTCTCCGGCGGAGCCGTTCTCGGCACTCACCTTCTTGCCTGCCAGAGCGGCGGCAGAGTTGAGGGTGTCAAGATTTGCCTTCTTCACGATAACGCACTGCTCGTTGTTCATGTAAGCGTAGGAGAAGTCCACCTTGTCGCTTCTCTGTACGCCGTCGTCATCGGCACAGTTATACGTAAAGCCGTTCCAGATGCACTGGATGTTGTTGGAGTTGAGCTCCATGTACTTGTTGCCCCAGTCGATGAGCTGGAACTTGGGAGTGTAGCCGAGCTTTTGGCAAACGGCCTCGGCAAATTCGGTGTCAAAGCCCACGAGCTTGCCGTCTTCCACGTAGTTCATGGGAGCGTAGTCGGTGTATCCGATCACCAGCTCTCCCTTGTTGGCAGTCCCGCAGGAAACCAGTCCCGCCAGAGAGAACATCAAAGCAAACATTACGCACAGAAATTTTTTCATTGTGATTCGTCCTTTCAAGTTGTTGCCCTTATTATACACGAAGGAAAAGGAAATTGCAATACTTATTTATCACTTTACAATACTAAAGCAGTAAAAACGGAGACTTGGCGAGAATCCGTCGTGTTATGTCGCCTGAGTTTGGCAAGAATCACCAAAGAGAAGAGGGGGAATTTGAGCCAGGGAACGGACGGTGAAGTCTGCATCGGGGCAATGGGGGTGGTTACCCTTGGGATCAAAGAGGCAGGTGGTCATTCCGAAGGCCTTGCCCCCCGCCATGTCTGCGGCGGGAGAATCTCCCACGAAGAAGGCCTCCTCGGGGGAGATCCCGGAAAGCGCGGCAAAGCAGGCGGAAAAATATTCCGGGGAGGGCTTGGAAAAGCCGATCTCCCCCGAAAGAAAGCAATGGGACACGAGAGGCAGGATCCCCGAGCGGGCCAAACGGTGGCGCTGGGAGGGTGCGTCCACGGCGTTGCTGGCCACGCAGAGAAGATAGCGGGGCTGCAGCGTGCGCAAAAGCTCCAGGGCGCCGTCCACCGGCTCGTAGCTGTCCGTCAGCTCTTTTCGGAACACCTCTTCAAACACCTCGCCGTCAAAAACAATGCCCAATTCTTTAAAAATGCGGTTCCAGCGGATGCGCCGATGCTCGGCGGGGGAAAGCTCTCCCCGCTCGATCTGCAGCCACAAAGCGTCGTTGATGGAAAAGAACGTCTCCATGGTGTGTGCAGGCGGGGTGAGCCCGAAGTGCGCAAAGGTGCGGCGGGAGGCAACGGCGGCACATCGGTTGAAATCCAGCAGGGTGTCGTCTACGTCAAAGAAAACGGCACGGATCATTTCAGTCTTCAATGGCGGCCTTTTTGGTGTTGATCTCATAAAAGATCTCAGGGTCAAACTTAAATTTGCGATCGTAGGTCATCAAACCGTTGACCTCCTGCTCCACGTCGTAGAGCTGGGTGTAGCAAAAGCCCATAATGTCGGGGTTGTCTATGAGAGTCTGGGTCAAGCCCCGATAGCGGGCGATAAATTCTTCGGGGGTCTTCACGGAATCACCGTAGCCCCATCCGTCGGCGCCTTCTTGGTTTTGCGCCCACTTAATGCCGCCGTATTCGCTGACGAACACGGGCGTCTTGCCGTCGTATTTTTGTCGGCCGGGCTTGTTGCGTTCAACGGTATCCCGAATGATCCCCTCGGAAGAGATCTTGTCATAATAGGTGACAAACTTTTCGGGATCCTGTTCGTAATCGTGAACGTCAAAAATGTCGGTGACGGTGTGGAAGTTGCCGCTGGTGTCAATGCAGGGTCGGGTCTTGTCCAGCGCCTTGGTCACAAGATACACCTGGCGGATCACTTCGTCGCACTGCTTGCGCCGATCCAGATCCCAGGTTTCGTTAAATGGGCACCAGCCGATGATGCAGGGATGGGAAAAGTCCCGCTCCACCGCCTCCAGCCACTCGGGCAAAAAGTGCAAAATGGCCTCGGGCTCGGTGTGATTGAGTCCCCAGTTGGCATGCTAGCCCCAAACGGGGTAGCCCAGCTTGTCGGCCCAGTAGAGAAAACGGGGCTCGAACACCTTTTCGTGAAGTCTGGCTCCGTTGAAGCCCAGCTTCATGGAGTTAACGATGTCTGCCTTCAGCGCCTCGTCGGAGGGAGCGGTGTAGATGCCGTCGGGATAAAAGCCCTGATCCAGCACCCAGCGGCCGAACACCCGTCTGCCGTTGAGCTTCATCCCCTTCTTATCCAGGGCAACCTCGCGCAAGCCGAAATACGCGCCGACCTCGTCGCAAAGAACCCCGTCCTTTTTCAAGACGATCTTCAGATCGTAAAGCTCGCCCTTGCCGATGTCCCACAGATGGGCTTCCTTCAAAGAAAGAGGCAGGGTGACGCCGTTGGAATGGACCGTGGTGGCCGCCGATCCCATTTCTCTGCCCTCGTAGAAAGCCGAAAGCTCCAGAGAAGCCCCCTGCGCTCGGGCGCTCAGCTCCAACTGAACACTCACACAAGAGGAAGCAATGTCGGGGTACACCTTGAAATTCTTGGTGTAGGCTTCGTCCACCCACTCCAGCCACACACTCTGCCAGATCCCGGTGGTACGGGTGTAATAGCAGCCGCCGGAGGAAAACTTGTGTGCCTGCTTGCCCGAGGGCTGTTTGCTCGTGCGCAAATGATCGTAGGCACAAACCACGATCACCGCCTTGCCGTCGGCAATAAAATCGGTAATGTCCGCGTCAAAGGGAACGTAGCCGCCCTTATGAGAAGCAACGTATCGGCCGTTGATCCAGAGCTTGGCGTGGTAATCCACGGCGCCGATGTGCAACAGCACCCGCTTGCCCTCAGCCTCGGCGGGAACCGTCACCTCCTTGCGGTACCACACGCAATTCATATAGTCGGTGTTGTGTACGCCGCTGAGAATGCTCTCCGGACAATAGGGCACCAGGATCTTGCCGTCCAGGGAGGGGCGGCGGTAAAATTCTCTGCCCTCGCCGTTTTCTCCGTTGTCGATCTCAAATTCCCACTCCCCGTTCAGGCAGAGCCATGCATCTCTGACCATTTGCGGGCGAGGATATTCTTTTCTCAAATCCACCATAACATCATTCCCTTTGTCATAAACGTACTTTTGTTATTTTAGCAAAAAGATTTCAAAAAGTAAAGCATAAAAAAGAAAAACCTCGGCTTTTTTCAATAATTTTTAAAAAAGCTGTGACAAAAGGAGAAAACTGTGGTAAAATTGAAAAAACGAAAGAAAAGAAAGGAAAAAAAAGAATGAAGAAGTTTTTTTCTGATTTCAAAGAATTTGCCACCAAGGGCAACGTGGTGGATATGGCCATCGGTCTTGTCATCGGTACTGCGTTTAAGGATATCGTTAACGGCCTGGTGTCCCACATCATCAGCCCCCTCATCGGCCTGGCAACGGGCGGCGTGAATTTTGCCGATCTGAACGTGGTGCTCAAGGAAGCCGTTTTGGATCCTGCCACCCAGGAAGTAATTAAGGAGGCCGTCACCCTCAACTACGGTGCCTTCCTCCAGACCATCATTGATTTTCTCATCATCGCCTTCTCCATCTTCGTGGCCATCCGCGTAATGACCAACACTCAAAAGAAGCTGGCCTCTCTGAACAAGAAGAAAATGGAAGAGGAAGCCCAAAAGGCCGCCGAAGCCAAGGCAAAGCAAGAAGCCGAGGCAGAGGAAGCCAAGAAGAAGGAGCCCGCTTACATTCTGGGCGAGATCCGCGACCTGCTTTTGGAAATGAAAAAAGAAGACTGAAAATGTTCTCTCTTCCCCCGTCCTTGCAGAAATGTTCTTAGCGAACATTTCTGCAACTCTATTCGCCTAACGGCGAATAGAATATCACGAAGCCCAACGGGCTTCATATCACTTTCGCAAAGCGAAAATATCACGCTGACTTTAGTCAGCATATCACTGAACAGACAAAAGAAAGAGAAGACTCGTGAGAATCTTCTCTTTTTCTTTTATTCGTGGGTTTGGGCTACCGCCCGTTCTCGTCACTTTCCTTCCTATTATTA
>JAZNGI010000150.1:0-11201 GCA_045576375.1 Eubacteriales bacterium | reverse complement strand
GCCGTCTTTTGGCAGGAGAAAGCGGCGCCCTGGTCACCGATGCGGGAATGCCCGCCGTTTCCGATCCGGGAGAAGACGTGGTGCGCCTGTGCGCCCAAGCGGGGGTGCAGGTGGTGTGTGTGCCCGGCCCCTGTGCCGCCGTCACTGCCTTGAGCCTATCCGCTCTTTCCACCCGCCGCTTCTGCTTCGAGGGCTTTTTGCCCGCCGAGAAAAAGGAGCGCCGAGAGCGTTTGGCTTCTCTTTCGGGAGAGGACCGCACCCTGATCTTCTACGAAGCGCCCCACCGTTTGGTGCGCACCCTGGAGGAGCTGCAAGACGCCTTTGGCCCAAGCCGCAAGCTCTCCCTGTGCCGCGAGCTGACAAAGCTCAACGAACAGGTGCTGCGCACCGATCTGAACGGCGCCCTGGCTTATTTTCAGGAAAAAGAGCCCCGAGGGGAGTTCGTTTTGGTGGTGGAGGGCGGCACCAAGAAGGAAGAAGCTCCCTTTTGGGAACCCCTTTCCTTGGAGGAGCACCTGAACACCTATCTTGCCCAAGGTCTCAAGCGCATGGACGCCTGCAAAGCCGTTGCCAAGGATCGGGGCGTGAGCAAAAGCGAGATCTACGATCAGTTGTTAACATAACTCTTAACCCAACCTTCGTTTTGAGGGTTGGGTTTTTTCACCAAGATTTTAAAGGGGCATATACTGACAGCGACCCTAATCTTAACAAAGGAGATCGCTATGTCCGCAAATCTTGTTGTAACCCTTGCCGCCGCAAACGAGGCCTTCCCCGTGACTCAAAGCGTGGTTCGGATCTTCGCTCCCGACGGCAGAATGCTCTACGAGCAATACTTAGGCACCGAAAGCGAGGGCCGCTCGGAGCCCTTCCTCCTTCAAACGCCCGAGGATGTTTCCTCCCTGGAGCCCTCCGAGGCGGGCCCCCTGCCCTATTCGGCCTACACCGTCACCGTGAGAAGCGAGCATTATTATCAGATCCGCATTGAGGGAGTACAGATGTTTGACACCTTCCCTTCCACCCTGCCCATTCAGATGATCCCTCTGCCCGACGACGGCCTGGCCCCCGAAAACTATCCGCCCCTGGTGTTTTTCGTGGGAGAAAACGCCTTGAACCGAGATACCCCCCGCGCCGATGCGCCCCCCGAAACTGCTCTGCGATCCACCGACAGCGTCCCCGCCATTTTGGAAAGCGTGTACATTCCCTCCGAGATCCGCGTGCATCTGGGCGCCCCCGATTCCAACGCCACCACCGTCACCTCCAGCTTCCCCGACTACATTAAAAACGTGGCCTGCAGTGAGATCTATCCCACCTGGCCCGAAGAGTCCCTGAGAGCCAACATCCACGCCCAGATCTCCCTGGCCCTCAACCGCATCTTCACCGAGTGGTATCCCTCCCGCGGCTACAACTTCGACATCACCAACTCCACCGCCTACGATCAGTACTACGTTTACGGCAGAAACATCTACGACAACATTTCCCGCCTGGTGGACGAGATCTTCAACGTGTACGTGCGCCGCCCCAACCGTGTGGAGCCCTTCTACACCGAATATTGCAACGGCTCCAGCGTGTCCTGCGCAGGCATGAGCCAATGGGGCACGGTGAGCCTGGCTCAGCAAGGCCTCAGCGCCGAGGAGATCCTGTCCTTCTACTACGGCGACGTGGAGCTGGTCACCACCAACGATGTGCGGGACGTGGAGCAAAGCTATCCCGGCTTCCCCCTGCGGGTGGGCAGCAGCGGAGAGGACGTGCGCACCGTGCAGGAACAGCTCAACCGCGTGGCCATTAACTACCCCTCCATCGGTCTGACCGAGGTGGACGGCGTGTTCGGAGCCGCTACCCAGCGGGCCGTCACCAACTTCCAGCGCCTGTTCGTGCTCACCCCCGACGGCATCGTGGGCAAGGAGACCTGGTACCGTCTGTCCTATCTCTACGCCGCCGTGAAACGGTTGGCGGAGCTCACCAGCGAGGGCCAGCGGGAGGAATACGACACCACCGAATATCCCGGCTTTGCCCTACGGCGCGGAAGCAAGGGGAGCGAGGTTCAGCAGATCCAGTTCTACCTCTCCCGCATCGGCACCTTCAACCCCTCCGTCCCCTCGGTACGCATTGACGGGATCTACGGCGCAGGCACCCGAGATGCTGTGATCGCCTTCCAGCGCGCCTACGGGCTCTCCCCCGACGGCATCGTGGGCAGAGTCACCTGGAACCGCATTGCGGAGGTGTATATCGGAACGGAAGGCGGCAACGTCCCCGACGCGCCCATCTCCCTGCGCCCCTACCCCGGCACCCTGTTGCAAAGCGGCTCCTCGGGAACTAACGTCAGCTACGTGCAACAACTGCTCAACGCCATCACCGAGCCCTTCGTGACCCTTCCCCGGGTGGTGAACGACGGCTCCTTCGGCCCTCTCACCAGAAACGCCGTGATTGCCTTCCAGCGCACCTTCGGCCTTTCTCCCGACGGGGTGGTGGGCAGAGCCACCTGGAATCGGCTCAACGAGGTATATTCCGCCATTATTGACGGCTGTTTGTTCTCCGCCGCTCCCGCCCCCGATCTTCAAAGCTATCCCGGCTACGTGCTCTACATCGGCTCGGCAGGCAGCTACGTTTCCTACATTCAGCGCCTGTTGCGAAGCATTTCCTCCGCCATCCCGGGAATCGGAAGTGTCAGCGTGGACGGCAACTTCGGCAGAGGAACCTATAACACGGTGAAAAACTTCCAGGCTCTCTTCGGCCTGGCCGACGACGGCAGCGTGGGCAGTCAGACCTGGGCACTCATCAACGAGGTATACTCCGCCGTGAACAGCGGCTGTCTCAGTGCCGCTCCCGCGGCCGCCGTTGCGGCAGAACCCCAAGAAGAAGCCCAAGCCGCGGCCGTGGCGCCCGTGCCGGTGTTCCGCTTCGGGGGCAAGCCTCTGGGCATCGGCGCTTTCGGAGACTCGGTGGTGCAGTTCAAGCAACTGTTTTCGGAAAAAACGGGCGTTGCCCTCCCCGAAGGGATGCTCTACGGTACCCGCACCGCCCGCGCCGTGGCCCGCTTCCAGGAGGAGCACTCCCTGATCCCCAGCGGCAAGGCCGACGACGACACCCTGGCTCTGCTGAGATAACCAAAAAAGGAAAACGCACAGATTCTCTGTGCGTTTTCTTGCGTTTTATAACACCAGATCCATCAGCAGAGCGTCCTCCGCGGGGTCACGGTAATATTTTTTTCGCCGTCCCACCTGCACAAAGCCAAGAGAGCGATACAAGCCCAAAGCCGCGGCGTTTCCCGCGCGCACCTCCAGCTCCAAAGCGGCCGCTCCCCGTTGGCGGGCGCAAGAGATCAGCTCCGTCAAAAGAGCCTTGGCCAAACCCCGACGGCGAAAAGCAGGGTCCACCGCCACGGTGTTGATCTGCCCCCGATCCAAAACGAAACTCACCGAGGCGTAGCCCACCACCCGATTTCCCTCTTTGGCCGCCAGGCACAGGCTGTTGGGGTCGCCCAGCAAGGTCAAAAAGGCCCCCTCGCTCCAGGGATGGGAAAAGCTCTCCTTCTCCAAAGCGGCCAGAGCGGCGGCATCCTCCCTGCGGGCCGCAACCAATTCAATCATGGATCACACCCTCCCGAATCAACGCGCGGATCCCCCGCCGGATGGTGCGGGCGGTTTGCTCGTACACTTCCTGCCCGCTTCCGTAAGGGTCGGGGATCTCTTGGGGCAGAGTTCGGATCTTCTCCCGTGCCTGAGGGAAGCTTTGCTTTAAAAGGGCCTCGTGGGTGCGGGTCATGCCGATAATCAAGTCGCTTTTTTCCACCAGCTCTCGGGTCACTTGGCGGGAGGCGTGGGAAAAGTCCCGTCCGTACAGCGCCCGCACCGAAGAAGCGGAATATTCGCTGACGGGCTCTCCCTCCCGCGCCCACAGTCCCGCGGACTCACATTCCAAATTCAGCCCCGCCTCTTCCCCCTCCAGGGCGCAGACGGCCTGGGCCATGGGACTGCGGCAGGTGTTCCCCGTGCATACAAACAGGATCTTCATGCTTTCTCCTTGTCAATCGGAATTTACGGTGAGGGCGATCAAACGGTCCATATCATCCGCCTGTCCTCTGCCCAGAGCGGCGCGGCAACGGGCCTTTCCCCCGCATTTTTCACAAAGGTATTCGATTACAAAGCCCTTTTTGGCATCGGGGGCGGCGCTCACGGGGCGAAGAAGCCCGCGGCAGGGATTGGCTCGGTCCCCGGGCATCACGTCCACGTGGAGGGAGCAAAGGCAATAAGGGCAATGATCTCTGGAGGAATACTCCAGGGGCAACACCTCTTTTTGGCAATTTTGGCAAATAAAGCCGTCGTCGTTTTTGGTAAAGCGTTTCACAGATCCTTCCCTCCTATGATACGAACGGTAAACTCTTTTTCGCAGGCAAGGGTGCAAAAAAGACTTTCTCCCAGGCGTTGGGACAGTTCTTTTGACAGATCCCGCAGAAAAAACTCCCGTTCCCGCCCCTTGCCGAGAGCGCTCAAGCCCTCCCCCGTGAGCTTCACGGCGGCTTCCTTTTTCGTCCACAGGCGGGCAAATTCCTTGGCGGGGTCCTTGGCCCGCTCCAAAGCGCCCGTCTCTTGCAGAGAGAAAAAGCGCCGCGCCACCCGCAAAGGACGGACGTTGGGATTCACCTGCTCCAGATCCAATCCCACCCGTGCCCCGCGGCAAAAGGCCACCGCAAAAAACGGTCCCGTATGGCTCACGGAAAACTGCTCCTCGGGCTCAAGGGGGAAGCAGGGCTTGCCCGAGGGCTCCTCCCCCCGCAACGGGGGCGTTTTGCTATGGGGAAAATGCATGGCCACGGCCTTGTCAAACAACCGTCGGCTCTCGGCGGAATCCACAGGAGAAGAACAGGCAAAGCAATATACGCTCACCTTCTCCTTTTGGCTTTTGGGGACACTCATTGGATTCCGTAGGCCCGTCGGTATTCCGTTTCCAGAAAGCCGCGGGTCACGCCCACGTCAATAAAGTCCCAGGGGAGAAGGGTGGAAAGGGCAATGTCCCGATTGGCATAGAAATCGGGGGAAACGCCCGTTTCCTTTAGGGCGCTTTCCCAGCGGTCAATGTCAAAATACTCGTCCCAGCCGTCAAAGATCTGTCCCTTGCGGTAGGCGGCCAGAATGGCGGGGGCAATGCGACGATCCCCACGGGCCAATACCGCCTCCATGCGGCTGGCTCGGGCATCGTGCCAACTGTAGCGGATCTTCCGATTGGTGATGGCGTTTCTTAGCAGCTCCTGCTTTCTTAGCAGCTCCTCCAGAGAGTTTTGCCCCGCCCACTGGAAGGGGGTGTGGGGCTTGGGGATGAAACAACTCACGGAAATGTTCACACTCACGGGGCGGCCTCCCTTTTGTTTGCCCCGCACCCGATAGAACACGTCCACCGCCTTTTGGGCAAGGGCGGCAATGCCCGCCACGTCCTCATCGGTTTCCGTGGGCAGACCCGAAATGAAATAGAGCTTCACGCTGTTTCTTCCCGAGGAAAAGGCCACTTCCATGCTCTTTTCCAGATCCTCCTCGGTGACTCCCTTGCGAATGCGGTCACGAAGCCCCTGGGTGCCCGCCTCGGGAGCAAAGGTGAGGGATTTTTTTAAGCCCGGGAAGCGCTCCATCAGCTCACGGGAAAAATTGTCCAACCGCATACTGGGCAGAGAAATGTTGATGTTCTCCTCCTTGGCCCAGGAAAAGATCTCCGAGCAGAACTCACTAAGCTCCTTATAGTCGCTGATGCTCAGGGAGCACAGAGAGATCTCGTTGTAGCCCGTGTTTTCAACAGCTTCTTTGGCCTGGCGGCACAGGGTTTTGGCACTGCGGTTGCGAATGGGGCGAAACAGCACCCCCGCCTGGCAGAAGCGGCAGGCGCGAAAGCACCCTCGATTGGCTTCCAGCACCACACGGTCGTGCACGGTCTCAATGTGGGGCACAATGGGAGCGGTGGGGTAATAGGAGGAGTCAAAGTCCTTCACAATGCGCTTTTTCACCCGCTTTGGCACCCGCTCGTCGGCGGGAACGAAGGCGGAAAGCTCCCCGTCCTCCCCGTAAACGGGGGTATAGAGAGAGGGCACGTAGAAGCCCTCCAGTTGAGTGGCCGCCCGATAGAGAAATTCCTTTTTGGAAAGCCCAAGTTGTTTGCACTCCTGATAGAGAGCGGTCAATTCGGGCAGGGCCTCTTCTCCCTCACCGATGGACATAATGTCAAAAAATTCGGCAAAGGGCTCGGGATTATACACGCAAGGGCCCCCGCACAGGATCACGGGGTCTTCCTCCCGGCGATCCTTCGCCCACAGGGGAATGCCGGCAAGCTCCAGCATATACAGCACGTTGGTGTAGCTCAATTCGTATTGCAAGGAAAAGCTCACGATATCAAAGTCCTTCACGGGATCGCCGCTTTCCAAGGCGTAGAGAGGGGTGCCCGTGTCCCGCAACAGACGGGCCATATCGGGCCAGGGGGCAAAGCAACGCTCGCACCACACGTTTTCTTCCCGATTCAACACCCCGTAGAGAATGCGCAAGCCCAGATTGCTCATTCCGATCTCGTAGGTGTCGGGAAAGCAATAGCAAAAGCGCAGTTTTCCCGCCTTGTCCTTAAGGATCTCTCCTTTTTCTCCTCCGATGTATCTTCCGGGCTTTTCCACGGTTTTCAGCTTATGTTTGATCGTCTCGGGTATCATAGTTTTCTCCTATGGTTTGTGGGGGAAAGAAGACCTCTCCCCCTTGCTTTTTCGTCTATTTTAAAACCTTTTTCAAATACTGTCCCGTGTAGGACTTCTCACAGCGGGCGCATTCCTCGGGAGTGCCCGCAAAAACCAGCGTGCCGCCCTTGTCGCCCCCCTCGGGGCCCAGATCCACGATCTGATCCGCACACTTGATCACGTCTAAATTGTGCTCGATAACCAAAACGGAGTTGCCCTGCTCCACAAAGCGGCAAAGCACCTCCAACAGCTTTTCCACGTCGGCACTGTGCAAGCCCGTGGTGGGCTCGTCCAAAATATAAATGGTCTTGCCCGTACTGCGGCGGGAAAGCTCGCAAGAGAGCTTCACCCGCTGGGCTTCGCCTCCCGACAGGGTGGTGGAAGACTGCCCCAGCTTGATATACCCCAAGCCCACGTCCCGCAGGGTTCTCAGACGCCTGGCAACGGACGGGTGGCTCTCAAAGAAGTCCAGCGCCTCGTCTACCGTCATTTCCAGCACGTCGTAAATGCTCTTCCCCTTGTATTTAACTTCCAAGGTCTCCCGATTGTAGCGCTTGCCGCCGCAAACGTCGCAGTTGACATAAACATCCGACAAAAAGTTCATTTCGATCTTCACCGTGCCGTCTCCCTGGCAAGCCTCACAGCGGCCGCCCTTCACGTTGAAGCTGAAGCGATCGGGGCCAAAGCCCCGCATTCTGGCATCGGCGGTCTTGCTGAACACGGCGCGGATGTCCGTGAACATTCCCGTGTAGGTGGCGGGATTGGAACGGGGAGTACGCCCGATGGGGCTTTGGTCAATGGCGATCACCTTGTCCAGCTGCTCCACGCCCAAAATACCGTCGCACTTTCCCCGCACGGCGGCGGCGCGGTTTAATCGCTTGGAAAGCTCGTTTAACAAAATGGAATTCACCAAAGAGCTTTTTCCGCTGCCCGAAACGCCCGTAACGGCGGTGAAGCAGCCCAGGGGGATCTTTACGTCAATATTTTTCAAATTGTGCTCTTTTGCGCCCAGGATCTTCAGATAGCCCGTGGGAGTGCGGCGGGTCTTGGGCACGGGGATCCTTCTTCGGCCCGCAAGAAAATCTCCCGTGACGGAGCCGGGGGTGTTCATCACCTCTTGGGGCGTGCCCGCGGCAACGATCTGCCCTCCGTGAATGCCCGCACCGGGCCCCACGTCCACGATGAAATCGCTGTTTTCCATGGTCTCCTCGTCGTGCTCCACCACGATCACGGTGTTGCCCGCATCCCGCAGGCGCTTGAGGGTGTTGATGAGCTTGGTGTTGTCCCTCTGATGAAGCCCGATGCTGGGCTCGTCCAAAATATACAGCACGCCCATCAAGGACGAGCCGATCTGCGTGGCCAGGCGGATGCGCTGCGCTTCCCCGCCCGACAACCCTGCCGAGCCGCGGGACAGGGTGAGATAGTCTAAGCCCACCCGTTGCAAAAATTCCAGACGGGAGCGGATCTCCTTCACCACCTCCGCGGCAATGAGCCGCTCTCTGGGGGTCAACTGCAGTCCCTCCATAAAGGCCAAAGCGTCGCTCACGGACAGATCGCAAAACTCCGCAATGCTCTTTTGGCCCACGGTGACCGCCAGGATCTCATCCTTCAAGCGCTTGCCGCCGCAGTCGGGACAGGGCACTTCCTCCAGGAATTGATCGTAATACTCGTTGTTCCCCAAGTCAAAGCGCTCCTGGATCATATTCAAAATGCCCATAAACTCCCCCGCTCTCAGCTTCACTCTGCCGAAGCGGTTGCGGCGGGCGTGGCGGGACACGGTGCCGTAAAGGAGCACTTGGAGCTGCTCGGGGGTGTAATCCTTGATGGGAGTATCCACGCTAAAGCCGTAGGGCGCACCTGCGGCGTTGATGATCTTCCCCGTCCAGCTATCGGGCTCCAGGGACTTGAAGCCGTTGCACACCACCGCTCCTTGCCGCAGGCTCAGAGAGGGATCGGGAATGATCTTTTCGGGGCTGATCACCCGCTTCATTCCCAGACCGCTGCAGGCAGAGCAGGCGCCGTAGGGATTGTTGAAGGAAAACATTCGGGGGCTCAGTTCTCCGATGCACACCTCGTGCTCCTCGCAGGCATAGTTCTGACTCATGGTGAAAAAGCGGCTCGGATCCTTTTCGTCCCGATCGCAAAGCTCCACCGTGACGATGCCTTCTCCCAGCTTCAGTGCCGTTTCCAAAGACCCCGAAAGACGACTCTCCAGCCCTTCCTTGATCACCAGGCGATCCACCACGATCTCCAAGGTGTGTTTTTTGTTTTTGTCAAGGGCGGGAACCTCCGTCAGATCCAAAAGCTCTCCGTCCACCTTGATGCGGGAAAAGCCGTTTTTCACCGCGTCGCTGAACACCTTTTCGTGCCTGCCCTTTTTCTCCCGCACCACGGGCGCCAAAAGAAGGATGCGCGTGCCCTTTTCCAAAGACAGAATGCGGTCTGCAATCTGATCCACGCTTTGGCCGCGGATCTCTTTGCCGCAAACGGGGCAATGGGGGATGCCGATGCGAGCGTAGAGCAAGCGCAGGTAATCGTGGATCTCCGTGACGGTGCCCACGGTGGAGCGGGGATTGCGGGAGGTGGTTTTCTGATCAATGCTGATGGCGGGGCTCAGCCCGTCGATATGATCCACGTCGGGCTTGTCCATCTGCCCCAAAAACTGGCGGGCGTAGCTGGACAGACTCTCCACAAAACGGCGGTAGCCCTCGGCATAGACGGTGTCGAAGGCAAGGCTGGTCTTTCCCGAGCCCGACAGCCCCGTGAACACGATAAGCTTGTCTCTGGGAATGGTAACGTCAACGTTTTTTAAGTTATGCACCCGCGCGCCGCGGATGGTAATGTTTTTTTCCGACATGGATTCTCCTCAGATCTGGGAGCAGGGACAGGCGTTTAAGGTGCCGTCTGCCCGATGGCCCGCCAAATATTCATAATATGCCTGGGCGCCGATCATGGCGGCGTTGTCCCCGCACAGGGACAGGGGCGGCACGACAAAGCCCACGGCGTGTTCTCGGCACAGCTCTTCCACCGTGGCACGCACCGCCCCGTTGGCCGCCACGCCGCCGCAGAGCACCAGGGTCTTGGGGCGGTAAGAAGAAAACAGATTGGCCACTCGGCTTTTCACCGCGTCGCACACGGCTTTGGTGAAGCCCGCGGCAATATGGGCTTTTTTTAAGGGTTCTCCCTTTTGCTGGGCGTTGTGAACGGTGTTGATCACCGCGGTTTTTAAGCCCGAGAAGGAAAAATCAAATTCGCTCCCCTTGATCACGGCAGGAGGAAAGGGGCATTGAGAAGCATCTCCCGTTTTTGCCAGAGCGTCCAGCTCCTTGCCTCCGGGATAGGGCATTCCCAGCACCCGTGCCACTTTGTCAAAGGCCTCCCCCGCCGCATCGTCTCTGGTGGCACCCAACACGGCAAACTCCGTGTAATCCCGCACCTCGATGATGCTGGTGTGCCCGCCCGACATAACCAAGGCGAAAAAGGGCGGCTCCAGCCGGGGGCAGGCAAGATAGCTTGCGGCAATGTGGCCCCGCATATGATTCACGCCGATGAGCGGCAAGCCCGAAGCCAGGCTCAAGCCCTTGGCAAAGCTCACCCCCGCCAGCAGAGCGCCCACCAGGCCGGGGGTGTAGGTCACGGCCACGGCGTCCAGATCCGTTATGGCAAGTCCCGCCTCCTCCAGAGCTTGAGCGGTCACGGGGCACAGGGCTTCCGTGTGGGCGCGGGAGGCGATCTCCGGCACCACGCCGCCGTATTTTTTGTGGGTCTCGATCTGTGAATTCACCACGGAAGACAGGATCTTTCGTCCGTCTTCCACCACCGCCGCCGCGGTTTCGTCACAGGAAGATTCAATGGCAAGTATCTTCACGTTATTCTCCTTTTTTTTGTGGGGTCCCCGCCCCGTGTCATTCTTTTTCTCCGCCCCCGTGTCATCCTGAGCGGAGCGAAGCCCAGTCGAACTTGAGCAAAGCGAAAGCGCGCAAGCGGGATCTCGGGGCGGGATTGGCGCACACGCCCTCCGCTCAGGATGACACAAAAGAGATTTCCCGTCCAAAAGGGATGGGGCGATGCCCCATCCCCCGGTGAGATTATTCTTCGTCGGATTCGCCCTCGTCAAAGGACAGGGAAGCATCGTCCGCTTCTTCCACGGCCACTTGCTCCACGTTTTCCTCCTTGGCGATCACTTCAAAGCCCATGAGCTTGGCGTCGTTGGCGGTGCGCATCAGGATCACGCCGCTTGCCGTTCGGCCGATGAGGCTGATCTGAGCCACGGGAATACGAACCAGCATTCCGCTGTCGGTGATCATCATAATGTCGTCCGTTTCCTCCACGGCGGCAATGCCGCACAGCTCGCCCGTTTTGTCGCTCAGCTTATGGCAGGTGATTCCCATGCCGCCGCGATGGCACACGCGGAAGGTCTCGGGATCGCTTCGCTTGCCGAAGCCCCGTTCGGTGACGGTGAGAAGTGCCTTATCGCTGTCCTTATTCAGCACCAGCGCAC
>JAZNGI010000149.1:0-2958 GCA_045576375.1 Eubacteriales bacterium | reverse complement strand
TCGTTGGACTTTTTCCTCCCCTGTGTATACTTTTTCTTCTCTTTGAAGAGGAATTTTGGCTTCAAACTCTCTTTGCGTGCGGGCATACACCTTGCCTTGGGCACTCTCCACGCGAAAGCCCCCGCTTTTGGTTTCCACAACGCCGCTGACCAAAAGCTGCCCTTGCTCCACCCATTCCTTGTGAGAGACCATCACTTGACCGTACACCGCCTCGCAATGGAGGATCTCTCCGGCAAAGGAAGCAACCAGATTGGCGCCGCCTTGGGAAGAGTCAAAATCGGGGACCTCTGCCCGTTCGTTGAGCCAGACCAACGCCGTGCCCCCTTCGATCCCCGCGCTGACAAAGCTATACTCGGGATTTGCCCCGAGAAACGCCGCAGAAAACAAGCTGTTATCAAAATCAGCACAGGGCAGGCCTTCATAGAGCCCCGCAGCCGCCAACTGCTCCCGAAGAACAGGGTCGGTTTGTCTGCCCGCCACTCTCACCTCCCACACACGGGAGGAAGCAAAATTCAAAAGCAGGAAAAACACAAGCATCCCCGCCGCCACGCCCCAGCGCTTGCGATAGCGCCGAACCAGACGGGGCAAGCCCAGCAACGTAACGTGAAACGAGACGCCTTTTTCTCTTAAAAGAGCCGCGATGCGCTTTCTAAGACGACGTGGGGCAAAAAACTCTCCTTCCTCTTGGCTCGAACGGCGGCCGCCCCAAAAGGAGATGTTATATTCCATCAGCAATTGGAACACTCCCTCGGGAGCGCCGCTGATGCGATAACGGTCGTATCCCGCGATCCAATTCAACAAACGCATGGGATCGCCTTACCTTTCAAAGCAGATGCGATCGATCTGCCCCTGGGCACACACGTTATTGTTCCCCAGTTCCTTTAAGAGCAATCCCCTTCCGTACACCGTGACCGTTTGGGCACCCGACAGGCAGATCTTCTCTTCATCGCAGTGAAGGATCTTTTCACAGCCCTCCATATACAGAGCGCTCCCCGCAAAGATCTGGATCAGTTGGCGATCGCCGCCCTCGGCCTCCCCCCAGAACCATTCCAACCATTGTTTCATTTCCAACCTCCAAGGCATCAGTACTTCTATGATAGAATATATTTTCATCAAAAGCAAACTATGAAAGGAAGGAAAAAATGTTCGCTTGGATCTTTCCCGCGCTTCTGGCGGCAATTTTGCTGTTATGGACGCTCTTTTTCCCTCAGCTTGGTGCGTTATGGATCCGGCAGGGCTATCAGCAAGTGATCCAATCCCTGATGCCCTCTTTATTCTTACCCATGGTCGTGACCAATTTTATTTTTCTGTCTCCCCTGCGGCTAAAACTGGAACGCTTTTTCAAGCTTCCGGGGAGGCTGTTATTTGGCATGAACGCATCCCAGACGGGTGTGATGATCTTCGGCCTGTTGTGCGGGTTTCCCACGGGGATCCTCCTTGCAAAGGAACTGTTGGAGCAGGGAGAGATCACCCCCGGGGCCTACCGCCGCCTTTGCCTGGTTTCCAACAACTGCGGCGTGGGCTTTATTTTTTCTTTTCTCGGCTCCCGACTTTCCCTTTCTGTGGCTTTGCTGCTCTTTCTTTCTCAGCTAAGTTCCTGCATTCTTTTGACCCGCCTGCTCCCCCAAGACGACTATGACACGCCCACTCGAAGCCCAACTCTCCCTCAGGACTACACCTTGGCTTTTGTGACTGCGGTGAAGAAAACGGTGGCGGCTTTGGCCTATATGGCGGGATTTGTGATCTTCTTTTCTTTTGTCTCCCGCTTGATAGTTCATTTTGTGTGCCGACTCTTCCCCGACGCCCAAAGCCTTAGCGCTCTGATCGGGGCGTTTTTGGAGATCAGCGGCGGATGCCCGGCGCTCTCAGACTTAAAGCACGCCCCCGTTTTTTGCGCCTGGGCGGTGGGCTGGGGCGGGCTGAGTGTGTGGGCTCAAAGCAAAATGGCCGCCCAAGATGCGGGGCTCCCCCGAGCCTATCTTGCCTGTAAACTTCTCCACGCCTTTCTTTGCGCACTCTTTTATCACTTGTTTTCACTTTTTGTCTTGTAATTTTGAAGAAAATAGGCTATAATGAAAAAAAAGGAAAAGGAGAGATGCTTTTTGAAGAATTCTCGGGAAGAGCGCCGTTGCGAGCTTTGCGAGGCCGCTATGGACATTGCCGACGAACGCCACGTTCTCTGCGAAAAGAAAGGCGTGGTGAAACGGGAGCACGTGTGCCGAAAGTTCTCTCTGGATCTGCTCAAGCTGGATCCCACTCCCGTGAAGCTTCCCGGCTTTGAGGAGTCCGTGGATTTTAAAGATATTTTATCGTGACCGATGGTCCCCCCTTCACAGTTGCAAAAAACGAAAATACAAAGACGGAGCTCTTGCTCCGTCTTATTGTTTTTTAAAGATATCCCCGCAGGGCAACGGAAAGATCCGCTTCCGAGCGGATGAGCTCCTTGGCGATGCCTTTAGAGTTTTCATCTGCCGCCTTGTAGTTATTCAGATAGCGGCTGAGGGATCGAACTCCCATATCACAGCCCTCCGCCAAGAGATTGGCAACGGTCTGATCGGAAGGCTCCATTGCCAGCTTGGCGTTGGTCTTCATCCAGGACATTCCCTTTGCCACGGCACCGGGCTGTTTTCCCTCGTCACCGTACTGAGTCAATTTTTCACGAATGCGCTCCCGAAGGCCTTCGTGCTCCGTTTTACAGTCTAAAATCAACGTTCGCATTTGATTGCTTTCCACCGAATCCAGCACCTCGCTGAGAGAGCCGATGCCCATTCGCACGCCCTGATCGCACTCCCTTAATAAACGCACGGTGTCTTGTTCTACCATAATTTCCTCCTTAAAAATGAGTTTCTACTATTAAGGATTCCCAAAATACGGGATTTCTTACCCGAGAAACCTTCTTTTTTTCCTTGACAAAACAGGAAAAAAATGGTAGAATACCTCCATAGAAAAGAAAGGATG
>JAZNGI010000148.1:0-9395 GCA_045576375.1 Eubacteriales bacterium | reverse complement strand
GCGTTTAACGGAGTGATTTGAGAGGATGGACGGAGCGGCGTGACCCGTTCCCCCGCAGGCGGAACAACGCCCGCTGAGAAAAGAAGGGAGAAAAACAGGAAAAGCCCTTGACAAAGGGGCGGGATTGGTGTAAAATATCCCACGTATATAAATGCTGTGATGAAGTCGGCGGCGTACGCAAAAGAGCGCTACAGAGAGGTCCCGTTGCTGGAAAGGGATCGCCTCGGTACAAAGCCTTTCCCTTCGGAGCAGAGAAGGTGAGCGCCAAGGCGGGTAGCCTTTTCCGGGAGATCCCCGTTATCGGATCGGGAGTTATTCGACTCCGTCAGAGAACAAAAATGGGTGGTACCGCGAAACTTGTCGCCCCGTTACGGGCGGCATTTATTTTTTTATAAGGAGAAAATGCCATGAAAGAAAAGTTGCTGGCCATTGAAGGGGCGCTCAACGATGAGATCACCGCCGTGAACGATAACGAAGGCATCGAAGCCCTGAGAGTGAAATATCTGGGCAAAAAAGGCGAGCTCACCGCCATTCTGCGTTCCATGGGACAGGTGGCTCCCGAGGACAGACCCGCCATGGGCAAATTGGTCAACGAGGTGAGAGCCCGCATTGAGGAGGCCATCGGCGCAAAAAAAGCGATCCTTCAATCTGCGGGACTGGAGCAAAAGCTGTTGAAGGAAACCTTGGACGTGACCGCTCCCGCTCAGATGTGCACCCTGGGGGGCAGACACCCCATTGCCGCCGTGACCCAAGAGCTGGAGGATATTTTTATCGGTATGGGCTTTGACGTTGCCGACGGCCCCGAGGTGGAATACGACTACTATAACTTTGAGGCACTGAACACCCCCGAGGGACATCCTGCCAGAGATGCGCAGGACACCTTCTACATCAATTCCAAGGTGCTGTTGCGCTCTCAGACCTCCACGGTGCAGATCCGCACCATGGAAAAGCAAAAGCCCCCCATCCGTGTGATCTCTCCCGGCAGAGTGTACCGTTCCGACGCCGTGGATGCCACCCACTCTCCCATGTTCCATCAGATGGAGGGACTGGTGGTGGATAAGGGCATCACCATGGGCGATCTGAAGGGCACTTTGGAGCTGTTTGCCAAGACCCTTTTCGGGGAGGACACCCGCATTCGTTTCCGTCCCCATCACTTCCCCTTCACGGAGCCCTCGGCAGAGGTGGATATTTCCTGCTTCGTGTGCGGCGGCAAGGGTTGCAGTCTGTGCAAAAAGGAAGGCTGGATCGAGATTTTGGGTGCGGGCATGGTGCACCCAAACGTGCTCCGCGGCTGCGGCATTGACCCCGAGGAGTATTCCGGCTTTGCCTTCGGCATGGGCATTGAACGGATCGTTATGAAGAAATACGGCATCAACGATATGCGTCTGCTCTATGAAAACGACGTTCGTTTTCTCAAGCAGTTTAACTAATAAGGGAGGCTGAAACGATGAAACTTTCTTTGAATTGGCTCAAAGACTATATGGACACCTCCGTGATTGCCGACCCCAAAAGCTACTGCGATCTGCTCACCGACACGGGCAGTAAGGTGGAAGGCTTCACTTTGGCGGGAGATGACATTGAAAACGTGGTGGTGGCAAAGCTGCTCCGATGCGAGAAGCATCCCGATGCAGACAAGCTCACCGTTTGCCTGGTGGATTGCGGCGAGGAAGAGCCCCGACAGATCGTGACGGGTGCCACCAATATGAAAGAGGGCGACCTGGTGGTGCTGGCCAAAGCCCCTGCCAAATTGCCCGGCGGCGTGGAGATCAAGGCGGGAAAGCTCAGAGGGGTGGCTTCCAACGGAATGTTCTGCTCCATTGCAGAGCTGGAGCTGACCACCCACGACGTTCCCTACGCCATCGAGGACGGTCTTTTGATCCTCCAGGAGGAGTGCAAGCCCGGGGACGACATTCGGGACGTGCTGTTGCTGAGAGACACCGTGATCGAGTTTGAGATCACCTCCAACCGCCAGGACTGCTTCAGCGTGATCGGCCTGGCCAGAGAGAGCGCCGTGAGCTACAACGTTCCCTTCACCCTTGCTGCTCCCGCGGTGAAGGGAAGCGGCGGCGACGTGAAGGATTACGTGGCGGTGGAAGTGAAAGACCAAGAGCTTTGCCCCCGTTATTGCGCCCGCGCGGTGAAGAACGTGAAGGTGGCGCCCTCGCCCCTGTGGATGAGAGCCCGTTTGCGCGCCATGGGCGTGCGCCCCATCAACAACATTGTGGACATCACCAACTACGTGATGCTGGAATACGGCCAGCCCATGCACGCCTTTGACCGCAACTTCCTGGCAGGCGGCAAGATCGTGGTGAGGAGAGCCGAGGACGGCGAGAAGATCGTGACGTTGGACGAGCAGGAGCGCACCATGCGCTCCAAGGATCTTTTGATCTGCGACGGGGAAAAGCCCGTTGCCGTGGCAGGTGTGATGGGCGGCTTGAACAGCGAGATCACCCAAAGCACCGACACCGTGATCTTTGAAAGCGCCAACTTCGACGGCGTCAGCGTTCGCTTGACGGCCAAATCCATTGGCTTGCGCACCGAGGCTTCGGGCCGCTTTGAGAAGGGGCTGGATCCCGAAAACTGCCTGGCAGCCATTGACAGAGCCTGCCAGTTGGTGGAGCTTTTGGGTGCCGGCGAGGTGGTGGACGGCGTGATCGACGTTTGCGCACAGAAGAAGCCCCCCGTTGCCATTGCCTTTGAGCCCGACCGCATCAACGCCTTTTTGGGCACCCGGATCCCCGCGGAGGAGATGCTTTCCATTTTCCGCCGCTTAGAGATCCGCTGTGAAGAGGGAATGCTCCTTCCTCCCAGTTTTCGCACCGATCTTTTGTGCTTTGCGGATATGGCCGAGGAGATCGCCCGGATCTACGGTTACAACAAGATTAAGTCCACTGCGTTTTGCGTGAGCGCCCGCATCGGCAAACGCTCCCCCTTCCATTGCTTTAAGAACACTCTCCACGATCTGTGCATGGCAAACGGTTTGCAGGAGATCGAGACCTATTCCTTCATCAGCGAGAAGATCTATGACGCCCTGGCAATGAAGGAGGATTCTCCCTTGAGAAGAAGCGTGGTGATCTCCAACCCCTTGGGCGAGGACACCAAGATCATGCGCACCACCGCCGTGGGCAGTATGCTGGAGACTCTGGTGAGAAACCAGGCTCACCGCAACGAAAGCGCTTCTCTTTACGAAATGGCCAGGATCTATCTCCCCGATGAGGACCAAACAAAGCTTCCCGAGGAAAGAACCAGCCTGGTGATCGGCTTCTACGGCGACGGCGACTTCTATCGCCTGAAGGGTATTTGCGAATCCATTGCCCAAAAGACCGTGGGAACGGGCGTGGGTGCCAAGAAGGCCTACGAGATCGCTCCCGTGAGCGACAGAGACTCCTTCCATCCCGGCCGCACCGCAGTTTTGCAAAAGGACGGCAAGGAGCTGATGCTCTTCGGTGAGATCCATCCCGCGGTGATGGACAATTTCGGCTTGGAAAAGAGAGCCTACGTTGCCGTGATCGACGTGGAGACCCTCTTTGAAAACGCCCAAGGCGAAAAGACCTATCGGGACATCGGCAAGTTCCCCGCCGTGACCCGCGACCTTGCTTTCGTTTGCGACGAGGCGGTTGCCGTGGGTCAGTTGGAAAGCGTGATCGTGAAATACGCGGGCAAAAACCTGGAGAGCCTGCGGGTGTTTGATATCTATCGCGGTCAGCAGGTGGGCGAGGGCAAAAAGAGCGTGGCCTTTAAGCTGGTTCTGCGCCACCCCGAAAAGACCTTCACCGACGTGGAATCCGACAAGATCATTTCCAAGGTGAAAAACGGCTTGGAGCGGGAGCTGGGCATCAGCATCCGTTCTTAAGGCATAAAAACAGCATCGGACAACGGCAAAGCCGTTGTCCGATTTTTCTTTATTGGGGCTTTTTAAAGCGCGGGGAAGAAGAAAGGCGAAGCCTCCAGGCGTTGAAAAGCAGGCCCAGTGTGAGAGAGGCGGGGCAATAGAGAACCAGACCCTGCAGGGAGGCTTGGTCTGCGGCGGCCAAGAGATATTGGGAGGGGGCCAAGAAGGCTTGCACGGCGGCCGGGGCGGGAAAGGAGAGAAAAATGGGGCACACCACTGCCAGAGCGATCATCAGCGGGGGAATGGCGCAAGCGGCTTTCAGAGAGTCTCCAAAGGGCACGAAGAAAACGAAGGCAAAGCCCGCGGCGGCAAAGGCGTAGAGCAAAAGAAGAAAAAACTCTCTTGCGGGCTCTCCCGAAAACACCGAGGAAAAGGGCAACAGGGCGCTTACGGCCAAGGCGCAGGGAAGGGTGGCGGCCAGGCAGGTGAGATAGGGGGCAAAAAGCCGCAGGGGCAGAGAGAGGGAGGTCCACACCCGACGGCGGGCATCCTCCGCCGCCAAAGCGGCCGCCGCCAGAGCCGCCAACTGGATCACCAGCGCCAACAAGCCCCGCAAAACGGCGGTGAGAAGGTTGCCTTCTTCTCTCAGGGCGGTTCCTTTTACGGTTTGCCGCTGCAGCAGGCTTTCGGTGGAGAAGGCGTTTTCATATTCCTCCCGAATTTGCGCATCCTCCCCGCCGAAGGTGTCTTCCACGAAGGAGCGGGTCAGCTCAAAGGAGATTTCGGGAAAGAGGGCGCCGTGAAGCAACTCTCGGGACAGGCGCAGGGAGGAATCCTCCGCCCGTTGGAGCACCGTGACCAGGGGCTCTTCCTCTCCTTGCAAAAAGCGGGAGAGTTTATTTTTCAGCTCCTCTTCAAAGATCCAGGCGGCGTCTGCCCCGCCGTTTCTCACGGCTTCTTCGGCTTGGGAGGCATCCAAAGAAAGATAGCGAACCAGAGAGGAGCGCTCACACAGGCGGCGAATGGCCGTTTGGGCCAGGGGATCTGCGGGATCCTCACAAGCCAGAGCCACCGTGAGCACGCCGCCGTCCGTTGCCGCGTGGGCAACGCTCCCTGCAATGAGGGGAATGAGGAGAAGGATCGCCCAAAGGCTCGGGTGCTTCAGGGCGCGCTTAACTTGAAGAAAAAAGAACACCAACAGTTTCATAAAACGCTACCTTAAAAGATTTCTTTTTCTCAGCAGGAGGCTTCCACCGAGAAACAACAGTCCCCACAAGAGGCACACTGCCCCGGGGAAGAGAAGCTCCCCTCCGTGGAAGCTTCGGCGCAACAGGCTCATTCCCGCACCCGAGGGAAGAAAGGCGCTGAAGGTCTGCAGGGAGGCGGGGAAGAACCACAAAGGATAGAAGCAACCGCTCAGATAGCCCGCAAAGAGGGCAAACACGAAGCGGGAAAGCAAGAAGGAGGGCCCCGGAGAAAAGAGCTCACAGCAGAAGAAGTCCATGGCGGTCAAGGCAAAAAGAGAAGGCAGGAGGGCAACAAAAAACAGGAGGGCATTGCCTTCGGGAATCAGCAGAGGAACTGACAGGCTCACCGCAAAAAAGAAGAGGCAGGAAAACAAAAAGAAAGCGCCGTATTCCGCAAGCACGCCGCCCTTTCCCCGAAGGGCGAGGATCATTTGCAGAGAACCGTCCTTTTTATGAAGGATCCCGAAGCAGGTGATGCCCCACATGAGCAAAACAAACATCACCGCGGCGCAAGCGTAATACTCCAAAAAGGAGCTTTCGTCGCTATGGCCCACCAGGCTCAGACGAAGGGTGCCGTTGCGGTGGAGAATAAAATCCACGTAGCGCAGGGAGAGAAGATCGGTCTTTTTCCACAGCTCGCCGTCGGCCTTGCCCGACGAATGGGCGTAGTTTTGCATACCGTAGATGCCCTTTTGGGTGTGAGCCACCAGTTCTCCCACCACGTCGCAGATCTCAGAAAGCAACACCGATTGGGCGGCGGAGGTGTTGGCGGGGGCAACGAAGCTCAGAGGAACGGGATCCCGTTTTAAAAGGGCATCCACAAAGCCGTCGGGAATCTCCACGAAGGCGTGAAGCTCTCCCGAGCGGATCCCTTCTTCGGCTTCTTCTCGGGAGAGGGGGAGAAATTCCACGTAGAAGCGGGAATCGTCCAAATGCTCTAAGGCAAAGAGGGCGGGCTGTAGATAGGCCTGTTTGGTGTTTCCCACCACGCCCACGGAAAGCTTTAAGCGAGAGGACTCCTCGGTTTGGGCCGTGAGCGTGACTGCGGCACAGAGAAGAACGCAAAGCAGAGCCAGGGTGATGCCCAGCACCGCGGGGCAAAGGCGGAGGATCCGCTTACAGAAAAAAGCAAAAGCGCGCATCAGAGCCTCCTCAGGGGAAGATCCCCCGTGCCCTCAAACACGCAGGGGGCAAGGCGCCCGTTTTCCAGCAGATACAGGCGGGAGCACAGGGCAAGCTCTTCCCTGTCGTGGGTGGCAAGAATGACGGTGTTGCCCTTGGCACAGTAGGAGGCAAGAAAGGAGCGCAAAATGCTTTTTGCCTTGGGATCCAGGGCGGCGGAGGGCTCGTCCAGCAAAAGCAAACGGGGCTGATGGGCAAGGGCGCAGGCCACGGACAGGCGCTTTTTCATGCCTCCCGACATTTTCTTCACCGTCAGATGCCAAAAGCTTTCCAATTCCAGAGCCTTCAGAAGCCCTTCCCGGCCTTCCTGTTTTAAACGGGAGGCACCGTAGAACAAAAGCAGGTGATCTTTTCCGCTGAGTTCCTCTGCCAAGGGCGGCTGTTGGGGCGCGAAGCCCGTCAGGGCCCGCAGACGGCGGGGAGAGGAAAACAGATCCGTTCCGTCTGCCAAAAAGCTTCCCCCGTCGGGGCGCAGGGCGCCTGCCAAAAGGGAGAGGAGGGTGGATTTTCCGCTCCCGTTCTCCCCGGCAATGCCGATGCATTCCCCGCTGCGCGCTTGCAAGCAAAGCCCGTTGAGCACGGGCGTTTTTCCGTAATGCTTTTTCAGATCCTTCACCAAAAACTCCATGGAGGGTGCCGTCCTTTCTTTTTTGTGAAAAAACCGTCACTGCCTTTGGGCAGTGACGGTACGGGAAAAACGATGGGGCGCGTTAAAACTCCCAACCGCCGTAAGAAACGTTTGCATCGGCGGATTCCCAGCCGGGAACGGTGTCCCAATCGTCACCGGAGTTCCAATCGTCGAAGGATTCCCAGTCTTCAACGGATTCCCAGTCGTCGATGGATCCTTCCCATTCCTGCAAGCCGTTTTCATTGTCGGCAAAGGAGTCGTCTTCAAAGGCGTTGCCTTCCAACAGGGAGGCCAGTTCATCGGCCAATTCATCGCTGAGGCCGAGCTTTTTGAAAATGCTCTCGGGGGTGGGAAGGTTTTCCGTGGCTTCCTGAGCCCACTGAGCAAGGGCTTCGGAATCGTTTATGTTCACCACTTGATCAAAGGAGGGAAGAGCGGCCGCGCCTTGGGTTTTCACAGAAGAGGCCACGGTGGCAAACACGCTGTCCTTATAGAGGATGGAAAGCTCCTG
Organism: Eubacteriales bacterium; assembly: GCA_045576375.1. Lineage (GTDB taxonomy): Bacteria > Bacillota > Clostridia > Oscillospirales > SIG627 > SIG685. The sequence continues at coordinate 1,995 of JAZNGI010000148.1, read as the reverse complement.
GGAGGCCTGGTTTTTATTGGGAGAGTTCCACTTGATCTGCAAAGAAAGATCCGTGAGAGGATTGAAGGGGAGATCGGCGCCTTCCTCCGTCATTGCGGCGGCAAGGGCTTTTCCGAATTTCAGAGTGGAGGTGCCGTTGAGCCGTCCGTCTGCGGCAGAGGCAGTGTCAAAACCGTCGAGAGTCACGGTGAAAAGTTCCATGCCCATAGCCTGCAGAGTGTATTCGGCATCCAGCTTGCCGGAAAGGAGGGTGCCGTTGCCTTCTATGGATACGGTGGCGGCGGAGCCGCTTTGAGTAAAGGAAATCTCCTGGGCTATGGCCTTGCCGTCAACGGCAGACACGCACTTGAAGGTGAAGGCATCTTCCACGGCGGCTTCGCAACCGATGAGGTTGCCCACGCCGTCCACGTAGGCGGTGTAGTTGAGGCAGAGGGCATCTGCGGGTACGGGATCGTCCTTCACGGTTTCCAGAGCGAAGTCGATGCCGTCTTGGTACTCTTCCCAAAGCTCGTCGAAGTCCAGCTCGGCCTCTTCGATGGCACAGACGTTGCGGAGGATCTTCTTCACGTCCCTATCGTTTTTGAGGGCTTCCAGGATGGTCTCGGCGGCCTTCTGGAGGGATTCTCCGTCAAAAACGGCGGTGTATACGCTGCAGTTTTGCTCCACGTTATCTACCTTCAGTGAGCCGTCTTTGCTCTCTACGTCCTTGAATTGAGCGAAGATCAGAGCCAGGTACTTGTTGGTAAGCTCCTGCAGGGAGGCTTCATCGGGAAGGATCTGAGAGAGATTTGCCAGCATTTGGGAAAGCTCTTCCAATTCCTCTTCTTCCATTTCGGGCAGAGGGATCTTCAGTGCCTTATCGTTGAGCTCGGGGATGCGAAGGGTGACGGCGTTTTCCTCTTCATCCAGCACCATTGTTAAAGTGAACAGGTTTTCCTTGCTCAGCTTCAGGGCCATATCGCAGCCCAGCTTCAGGGAATCGTTTTCGATCTTCTGAGTTACGGTGCCGCCGATAGAGGCGGAGGGAAGGGTGTCCAGCTCCACGCCCATCAGGCTCAGAAGCTGTTTGCCGCCGTCTCCCAAAGCAAGGGAGAGATCCACGGTTGCACTCTGATCCTTGGGAAGGGCGGTAAGGGTTTTTGCAATGCCTTGTGTGAAGGAAGAGGAGGCGTGGGTGTGAACGTAGGACAGATAGTCCTGCTCGGACATGGTGATTTTGCGGAAGCTGTTGGCAAGGGCGCCCCAGTTAAACAGAGCGGCCACCAGCGCCACTACCAGCACCAAGGCCACGGCTGCAGCCACGATCTTCTTGGCGCCGCTTTTCTTCTTGGCGGGCACGACGGGGGGTGCAAAGGGCTCGGGCTTTTCCTCCGCGGGCGCTTCCTGAGCAACGGCGTTTTCTTCTGCGGGGATCTCTTGGGGGATTGCTTTTTCCTCTGCGGGGATCTCTTGAGCAACGGCGTTTTCTTCCGCGGGAGCTTCTTGAGCAACGGCGGTTCCGCAGGTGCCGCAGAAACGGGCGTTTTCCTTCAGTTCGGCGCCGCAATGTTTACAATTCATCAAAATCATCCTTTCTGTATAAAGATAACGGTATTTGGGTCTGTTATCATTATATCGCAATGCTTGCTCTTTTGTCAAGAAAAAGAAAACAAATCAAAATTTTGCCTTGACTGGGAAGGGGAAACATAGTATAATAGGAAGCGTTGTAAAAAAAGGAGGAATTTATGGAGATTTTATACCAGAACTTGCTCAACCTCCACGGGGGACAGGTCGTGATGTGGATCATCGGCGGCGTTCTGATCTATTTGGCTATCGCCAAAGATATGGAGCCGACGCTTCTTCTTCCCATGGGTTTCGGCGCAATCCTTGTGAACCTGCCGGAATCCGGTGCTGCTGCCGTTATCAACCATCTGTTTGAGATCGGCATCAACAGCCATGAACTGTTCCCCCTGATTCTGTTCATCGGCATCGGTGCCATGATCGACTTTGGTCCCC
>JAZNGI010000147.1:0-3735 GCA_045576375.1 Eubacteriales bacterium | reverse complement strand
AAAAGAAAAACGGAATGCTTGCGCTGATTCTCATCGTGCTGTTCTTGGCGGCATCCCTGGTGGGTGTGGTGTTCGGCGGCATTGAAATTGAAACCTCGGGCAATCCCCTTTTGTTCGTGGTCAGTCTTGCGGTGCTTTGTCTTGGCTGGATCCCTTTGCTGGGATTGAAGGTGCTCAAGCCCCAGGAGGCACTGGTGCTGACTTTGTTCGGAAAATACGTGGGCACCATCAAGGGTGACGGATTTTACTATGTGAATCCCTTTTGCACTGCGGTGAATCCCGCGGCTAAGACCAAGCTGAATCAGAGCGGCGACGTGAAGAGCTTTGCTTCCGCCATTGCGGGAGGCAGCGGCGCAGATGTTCTCAATGCAGAACTGGGTCTTAACAGAAAGCTGTCTTTGAAAATTATGACTCTCAATAACAACCGTCAGAAAATCAACGACTGTTTGGGAAATCCCGTGGAGATCGCCATTGCCGTGACTTGGCGCATCGTGGACACTGCCAAAGCGGTGTTCAACGTGGATAATTTTAAAGAGTTTCTCTCCTTGCAGTGTGATAGCTCTCTGAGAAATATCGTGCGTTTGTATCCCTACGACGTGGCCCAAGGGGTGGACACCACGGGAGACGGCATTGCCGACGACGGCAGTCTGCGCGGCTCCAGCGACATCGTTGCCGCCAGGATCCGAGAGGAGATCCAGGAGCGGGTGAACGAGGCGGGCATTGAAGTGCTGGAAGCCAGAATCACCTATCTTGCCTACGCAACGGAAATTGCCGCCGCGATGCTTCAGCGCCAGCAGGCCTCCGCCGTGGTTGCGGCCAGAAAGCTCATTGTGGACGGCGCCGTGGGAATGGTGGAAATGGCTTTGGAGCGCCTGAATGAAACTAAGATCGTAGAGCTGGACGACGAGCGCAAGGCGGCCATGGTGTCTAACCTGTTGGTGGTGCTCTGCGGCAATCACGACGCTCAGCCTGTGGTGAATTCGGGAAGCCTCTATTGAAATGGCACAGGAACAAAAAAAGCAGATCCCTCTGCGGATCTCCGCTGAGCTGTACGCTCGTCTTTGCGCCTGGGCACAGGAGGATTTTCGCTCCGTGAACGGGCAGGTGGAATACCTTCTCACGGAATGTGTGAAAAAGAAATACGGCAAAAGCCTTCCTTCCAAGGAAAAAGAGTGAACCTTTTTCCTTTCTTGCCCCTTCTTTTTGGGGGCATTGACAAGAAAAGGAAAAAGTGTTATAATAAAAAAAACAACCGACGAAAGGTCGGAAAAACGGAGGATTATCATGAATAAGAACGAACTCATTGCAGCCGTTGCAGAAGCAGCCGGCGTTTCCAAGAAGGATGCTGCAGCTGTTATCGGCGCAACTTTTGACAAGATCGCCCAGGCCATGGTTGCCGGCGATAAAGTTCAGTTGATCGGATTCGGCACCTTTGAGACCCGTGAGCGCGGAGCTCGCACCGGCAAGAATCCTCGCACCGGCGAAACCGTTACCATCGCCGCTTGCAAGGCTCCTGCTTTCAAGGCAGGCAAGGCTCTCAAGGACGCTGTGAACAAGTAAGTCCACACACTCAAGACACCCGGAAGTTCCAAGAGTTTCCGGGTTATCTTTTGGCAAAAAAAGAACCGCTCGCAGAAGACGGCTTCTTTATGAAGTGTCTCCCGTGAGCGGTTCTTTTTCTTTGTTTTTAAAGGGTGGCGGCGATCACCGCTTTGATGGTGTGCATTCGGTTTTCCGCTTCGTCAAACACGATGGAGCGATCACTTTCAAACACTTCATCGGTCACTTCCATGCAGTCGATGCCGAATTTCTCGTGGATCTCCTTGCCGATCTTGGTGTTCAGATCGTGGAAGGCGGGGAGGCAGTGCATGAACTTACACTCCTTGCCGGCAAGCTCCATCAGCTTCATGGTCACGCGGTAGGGCGAAAGCTCTTCAATGCGCTCCTGCCACACGCTGTCGGGCTCTCCCATGGACACCCAAACGTCGGTGTAGATCACGTGGGCGCCCTTCACGGCTTTTTCGGGATCGGCCTCAAATTCCAAAACGGCGCCCGTGCTTGCAGCGATCTTGCGGCACTCCTCCACCAGCGCGGCGATGGGGAAGTATTTCTCGGGGGCGCAGGCAACAAAATGCATTCCCATCTTGGCACAGCCCACCATCAGAGAATTGCCCATATTGTAGCGGGCATCGCCCATATATACCAGCTTCTTTCCCTTGAGAGAGCCAAAATGCTCCTGCACGGTGAGAAAATCCGCCAGGATCTGGGTGGGGTGGAATTCGTTGGTGAGTCCGTTGTACACGGGCACACCCGCAAAACGGCTCAATTCTTCCACGATCTCCTGGCCGAAGCCGCGGTATTCAATGGCGTCGTACATTCTGCCCAGCACTCGGGCCGTGTCGGCAATGCTTTCTTTTTTGCCGATCTGCGATCCCGAGGGATCCAGATAGGTGGGGTGCATTCCCAGATCTGAGGCCGCCACCTCAAAGGCGCAACGGGTGCGGGTGCTGGTCTTTTCAAAAATTAAGGCAATACTCTTGCCCTCGCAAAGACGGTGGGGGATCCCCTCCTTCTTTTTTGCTTTCAAACGGGCGGCAAGATCCAAAAGGGAAGTGATCTCCTCGGGACTGTAGTCCAAGAGCTTCAAAAAGCTTCTGTTTTTCAGATTCATCGTTGGTTCCTCTCTTATTTTGCACAAGCGGCTTTTATGATCTCCAAAGCTTCCTTCAGAAGGGGAAGGGGAATGTTCAGCGCAGGAAGCAGGCGGAGCTTGGTTTTGGCCGTGAGGCAGAGCACGCCCTGCTCCATGCAGTCGGCCAGCACCTCTGCGGCGGGACGCTCGGTCTCAATGCCGATCATCAGCCCCATTCCCGTCACGCTCTTCACGCCCTCGGCGCCCTGAAGTTCGGAGAAAATGAGGGCACTTTTTTCTTTCACTTCCGTGAGAAGCGTTTCGTCAATGCGGGAGAGAATGCTCAGAGCGCCTGCGGCACACACGGGGTTTCCGCCGTAGGTGGAGCCGTGATCGCCAAAGCCCAGCACGTTTTCCACCCGCTCTCCCAAAAGGGTGGCGCCGATGGGAAGTCCGCCGCCCAGACCCTTGGCGGTGGAAACCACGTCGGGTTGAACGCCGAACTGTTGGTAAGCGTAGAGAGAGCCCGTTCTTCCGTTGCCCGTCTGCACTTCGTCGGCCATCAGCAAAAGGCCCGTTTCTTTTCTCAGCTCGTCCAGTCCGTGAACGAATTCCTCGGTGAGGGGAATCACGCCGCCCTCACCCTGAACGCACTCAAACAAAACGGCAACCGTGTTAGGGTCTTTGGCCAGGGCCTTCACCGCGTCAAGATCGTTGGCGGGTGCGTGAACAAAGCCCGTGGTGAGGGGCTTAAAATTTTGGTGAAAATGCTCCTGCCCTGTGGCGGCCAGAGTGGTTACGGTGCGTCCGTGAAAGCTGTTGAGAAGGGTGATGATCACAGGAGAGTCGATCCCCCGATCCTCGCCGTATTTTCTGGCAACCTTAATGGCGCATTCGTTTGCCTCGGCGCCGGAGTTGGAGAAGAACACCTTCTTCATTCCCGTGCGGGAGCACAGATGCTCTGCCAATGCGGCACAGGGAGCGGTGTAATACAAATTGGAGGTGTGCTGAAGGGTGGAAAGCTGAGCCGTCACAGCGTTTTGCCAAGCCTCGTCGGCAATGCCGAAGGCAGTCACGCCGATGCCCGAGCCCATGTCAATGAA
>JAZNGI010000146.1:0-2549 GCA_045576375.1 Eubacteriales bacterium | reverse complement strand
GCTTCATGGCGGCAAAGCCGCCGCTTCACGCCAACGAAGTGAGTGCTTCATTTAAATCCCTTGCACTCCCGCCGCCTTTATGCTATATACATCCAGGGGAAAGTAATGCCAAATCCTTCATATAATGTTGAAGTTTATCATTCGACATTATGAAAACCGGCAAAAGAAACTCTTGCAAGAAATGAAGAAATATGGTATACTGTGCGGGATGTTTCAACAGCATTTTAACTTTTGATGTTTCAAGGAGCAATTATGGAAAAGAAACGAAGCAGTTTTTCCGGAAAGCTTGGCTTTGTTCTTGCGGCGGCCGGATCTGCCGTGGGCTTGGGCAACATTTGGCGCTTTCCTTATCTTGCCGCGAAATACGGCGGCGGAATCTTCCTTCTGGTTTATCTGATCCTTGCCGTTACCTTCGGCTTCGCTTTGATGTGCGCAGAGATCGCCATCGGCAGAAAAACGGGGCAGAGCGCCATCGGTGCCTTTGGGCTTCTGAATAAAAAGTTCAAATTCATCGGTGTGCTGGCCTCCATCGTGCCGATGCTCATTTTGCCTTACTATTCCGTTATCGGCGGCTGGGTTGCGAAATATCTTTTCGTGTTTGCCACGGGCGGTGCCCACGGTGCCGCACAGAACGGCTATTTTGAATCCTTCACTGCTCAGCCTTTGGAGCCCATCGGTTGGTTTTTGATCTTCGTCGGCATCACGGCGTTGGTGGTGCTTCTGGGCGTGGAAAAGGGCATTGAAAAGGTCAGCAAGGTGATGATGCCCGTTCTCATCGTTCTCACCGTTGGAATTACCGTGTACGGAATGTTTATGCCCGGCGCCATGGAGGGCTTTCTCTATTACATTACCCCCGACTTTTCTAAGTTTTCCGTGAATACCGTGCTGGGCGCAATGGGGCAGTTGTTCTACTCCATGTCCCTTGCCATGGGCATTATGATCACCTACGGCTCTTATATGAAAAAGGACGTGAGCATTGAGAGCGCAGTAGGCCAGATCGAGATCTTCGACACGGGCGTTGCCTTCCTGGCAGGTCTGATGGTCATTCCCGCGGTGTTCTCCTTCTCCGGAGGCGACGAGGCCGCTCTGAACAAGGGCCCCGGCTTGATGTTTGTAACTCTTCCTAAGGTGTTTGACAGCTTGGGAAGCGTGGCCGGCGGCATCGTGGGCGCACTCTTCTTCCTTTTGGTTCTCTTTGCCGCGCTCACTTCTTCCATCTCTCTGATGGAAACGGTGGTGTCCATTTTCCGCGATAAGTTCGGTTGGGGAAGAAAGTTCACCTGCTTGGTGGTCTTCATCGGCTGTATTGTTCTGGGGCTTCCTTCTTCTTTGGGCTTTGGTGTTTTGGATTTCATCTCTGTTGCGGGAATGAGCATTCTTGATATGTTTGATTTCATCACCAACAGCGTGTTGATGCCTGTGGTGGCGTTTCTCACCTGTGTGTTCATCGGTTGGGTGATGAAAAGTAAAACTCTGGTGGATGAGATCTCCTTGAACAAGCCCTTTAAGAGAAAAGGGATCTTTGAGGTGATGATCAAATACGTTGCTCCCGTTTTCATCGTGCTGATTTTGGTGTCCTCCGTGTTGGATGCCTTTGGCATTTTCAAGATCTGAAAGCAAAAAGCGGTTCCCTTTCTCTCAAGGGAATCGCTTTTTATTGACAAAACGGGAAATTTAGGGTAAAATAAGAAAAAATAACGACAAAAGGATGAAGGCAATGATCGACTATCTGAAAAAGACGTTCCACGGCTCGGAAGCCGAATTTCACCAACTGGCCACCCGCGCTATGGAAACGGAAGAAAAAATGTTTGTGGTGACTGCCAACCCCGAAACCATGATGATCGCCCGCTCCAACGAGGCGTTTGATCAAGTGTTGCTTTCTGATGACACCACCATCGTTCCCGACGGCATCGGCGTGATCAAGGCCCTGCAGAGCCTGGATATTCCCACCAACGGAAGAGTCACAGGGGTGAGCCTTGCCTCCCATCTTCTCAAAGAAGCCTCTCGCTTGAAAAAGAAAGTGTATCTTTACGGTGCCAAGCCCGAGGTGAACGATAAAATGGCTCAGGTTATCGCCCGGGACTATCCCGAAGCCCAACTGGTGGGCAGAAAGAACGGCTACGATTATAAAGGCGACGAGGTGTTTGAAGAGATCGTCAGCCTGCAACCCGACGTGGTTCTCGTGGCGCTGGGGATTCCCGCCCAGGAGCTTCTGATCCATAAGCATCTGTCCCGCTTTCACAAGGGAATCTTCGTGGGCGTAGGCGGAAGCTTTGACGTTCTCAGCGGCACCAAGAAGAGAGCTCCCGCTTTCTTTGTGAAGCTGAATTTGGAATGGTTTTATCGCATTGCCTGTGAGCCCAAGCGCATCAAACGCTTCTATCAAAGTAACGTGAAGTTCTTCTCCGTGCTGAAAAAGGAACGGAGGGCCTTAAAGAAATAAAAAAAGATGGCGGGGCCCTGGGGGCGCCGCCGCTTTTCGTGCCGGGGGGTGAAGCTTGTTGTTTTGTGCAGGTAATGGAAAAGATCTGTTCAATGGCATCGTGAAG
>JAZNGI010000145.1:0-3118 GCA_045576375.1 Eubacteriales bacterium | reverse complement strand
CAACTGGACCCGTGCCTACCACGGGCACATTTTAGAGGAGTACTATCCCACCGAGGAAGACCGTTGCCGTGCCTACGCCGCCGTGGAAAACGCCCACGTGGACGCACTGAGCCGACGGATCTTCACCCCCGACAACCTGGTGCTCTGCGTGAAAACGGAGAAAAAGAAGCTGGACGAGAGAGAATTGAAAAAAATATTGCTGGAATTATAATTGATCGGCAGTCATTTGCCCCCCTGTGATCCCCTTTGGTCACGGGGGGAGCTTCATTTTTCCTCCCTGTTTTGGTGAGAAGCCTCCCGAAAAGCGGCGGGAGGGATTCCCTTGAATGCTTTGAAGGTCTTAATAAAATAGCTCAGATCGTTAAAGCCGCATTCGAGAGCGATCCGAGTAATGGACAGATCGGTGCTCAACAGCTTTCTTGCCGCCCGTTCAATGCGATAGGTCATCAGGTAGCGAATGGGCGTTTCCCCCGTCAGCTCTTTAAAAAAAGCACACAGACGCTTCGGGGAGGTGTCGGCGGCGCGGGCAATCTCTTCCAGACCGATGGAACGGTCGAAATGTTGTCGCATAAAGCTCAGGGCCTTTTTCAGCTTGATCAGCTTCTTGGGGCTTTTGCTGTCATCCAAGGGGAGCTTTTGGGTGTAATATTTCTCTTGGGAGGCGCTGTAGAACAAAGCGTAGAGGGCGCTGAGGACTCCCAATCGGTTTTTTCCGTCGTATTCTTCTGCCGCGCAAAACAGTTCGTGGATTCTCTGCTTGAAAAGTCCTTCGGGCCGCTCGGGGAAAAGGAGGGTCTGATCCGGGATCCCTTCCGCAAAAAACTTTCCCGTTTCCCCTTCCGATGCAAGCAAAAGGGGAGAAAATACAATGCACTGATACACGCAGTTGTCCGGGCTTGCGCCGTGAACGGATTCGCTGTTCACCCAAGCCGCATCTCCTGCATGAAGCAGATAGGAGCGATGATCAATGGATACCTTCAGTGATCCGCTTTCCACGCGGATCAATTCCACTTCTCTGTGATAGTGAAAGGCCATTTCATATTTGGGATGGGAAACATCCAGGCGGTAGAGTTCAAAGGGGAAATCACTGGTGCCGTGTTGTTTGATCTCGTTATAGCTCATCTTTTCTCTCGATTCGGAATATAGTTATACTTTTTTCTATTTTAACACAAGTAATATCGATTTTTCAAGTATATAATCATATATAGGAATCTTTTATCAAAAGGGGGAGAAGACAATGGCAAAACAAAGATACGTAGGAACCTATCCCGTGATCGGGATCCGTCCCATTATCGACGGCAGACGCGGCCCCATGAAGCTCAGAGAGAGTCTGGAAGGACAGACCATGGAGCTGGCTCTGGCGGCGAAAAAACTGTTTGAAGAGAATCTGTTCTATTCCAACGGCGAGAAAGTGAAGGTGGTGATTGCCGATCACAGCATCGGCAGAGTGCCCGAGGCGGCGGCCTGCGCCGATCAGTTCAAAAAGGAGGGGGTAGACATCACCCTTTCCGTTACTCCTTGCTGGTGCTACGGCTCGGAAACCATGGATATGGATCCCAACACCATCAAGGGTGTTTGGGGCTTTAACGGCACGGAGCGTCCCGGAGCCGTGTATCTGGCGGCGGTGCTGGCGTCTCACGCTCAAAAGGGGCTTCCCGCTTTCGGGATCTACGGCCACGAGGTGAAGGACAGAGATCAAGTAAGTGAAATTGACGAAGATGTGAAGGAAAAGCTCTTGCGATTCGGCAGAGCCGCTTTGGCGGTTGCCACCATGAGGGGAAAATCCTATCTTCAGATCGGCTCCCATTGCATGGGCATCGGCGGCTCCATTATGGATCAGGACTTTGTGGAATCCTATCTGGGAATGCGGGTAGAGTCCGTGGACGAGGTGGAGATCCTCAGACGTATGGAGGAGGGGATCTACTGCGAGGAGGACTACCAAAAAGCCTTGGCCTGGACCAAAGTGCATTGCAAAATGGGAAGAGACGATAATCCGGAGGAATTTCGCTTTTCCGATGAACAAAAGGAAAAGCAATGGGAATTCACCGTGAAAATGTATTGCATCATCAAGGATCTCATGGCGGGCAATCCCCGTCTTCCCGCGGGTTGTGAGGAAGAAGTGCTGGGCCACAACGCCATTGCGGGCGGATTCCAGGGTCAGCGCCAGTGGACGGATCATTGGCCCAATTGCGACTATCCCGAAGCCCTTCTCAGCTCCACCTTTGACTATGAGGGTGCCCGCGAGCCCTATACTTTGGCAACGGAAAACGATATTCTCAACGGCTTGGGAATGCTCTTTATGCGTTTGCTCACTCATCGCGCCCAGATCTTTGCCGACGTGCGCACCTACTGGTCTCCCGAGGCCACCAAGCGCGTCACCGGTTACGATCTGGAGGGAAAGGCAAAGGAAAACGGCGGCATCATCCATCTCTTGAATTCCGGCGCCGCCTGTCTGGACGCTTGCGGAGAATGTACCGATGAAAACGGCAACGCCGTGATGAAAAAGTGGTGGGAAGTCACCGAGGAAGATATTAAGAAAATGACCGATGCCACCGTATGGTGCGAGGCCGGCTTTGATAACTTCCGCGGCGGCGGCTTCTCCAGCCATTTCACCACCCGCGCTGAAATGCCCGTGACTATGATTCGTTTGAATCTGGTGAAGAATCTTGGCCCCGTGATGCAGATCGCCGAGGGCTGGACCGTCAAGCTTCCCGACGAGGTGTCCGATGCTTTGATGGAGCGCACCAACCCCACTTGGCCCTGCACCTGGTTTGCTCCCCGTTGCGACGGCAAAGAAGGAAGCCCCTTCAAGACGGCCTATGAGGTAATGAACAACTGGGGCGCCAACCACGGTGCCATCAGCTACGGTCACATCGGGGCCGATCTGATCACCCTTTGCTCTATGCTCCGCATTCCCGTTTGTATGCATAACGTGCCCGAAGACCGCATCTTCCGTCCTGCCGCTTGGAACGCCTTCGGGATGGATAAGGAAGGCCAGGATTACCGTGCCTGTGCCGCCTACGGTCCTCTGTATAAAAAATGATCTTAAAAACAAGTCTGCGGCCGTGATCCACGGCGACAGTTTCTCTTGTTATTTAGAAAAGTCGGTGTTCTTATA
>JAZNGI010000144.1:0-4319 GCA_045576375.1 Eubacteriales bacterium | reverse complement strand
CCAGCTGGCCTACGCCATCGGCGTTGCCAAGCCCGTTTCCGTCCTTTGCGACACCTTCGGCACCGGTAAGATCGGTGACGACCGCATTGCCGACGCCCTCAACGAGCTGGTGGATCTTTCCCCCGCGGGAATTATTAAGAGATTGGATCTCAGACGACCCATCTACCAGCAGACCGCCGCTTACGGTCACATGGGCAGGGTGGATCTGGGACTCTCCTGGGAAAAGACCGACCTTGCCGCCGAACTGAAAAAGCTGTATTGATTCTTGGTGCCCGCAGGCTTCTGCGGGCACTTCTCTTTTTCTTTGCATATACTTTGCAAAGAAGGGAGTGAGGGAAAACGGAAATCCTTGTGAGTGTTTTTGCCGCCGTGGGCATCACCTATTTGCTTCGCGACGGGATGCTTTGGTGGATCTACCGTCAAAAGCGGCGGCGGGGGTATTTGGAGATCTCTTTGGAAAATTGCAGCTTCTCTGAGCTTTGCGACCTGCTTCGCTGCTGTTCGGATCTGAGAGACACCTTTCCGGGAAGGGCCCTGGTGAAGGGGGTCGCATTTATTCATGCCCGAGGGGGAGAAGTGTCCCTGCGTCGGGCGAGGGAAGTGGCAAAGATTTTCGGCATCCCCGTCAGAAAAAGGCGTCTGAAAAGAAGCCCGCGGCGCTTCTCAATTCCTCCAAACTGAAAAAGAGAAGCTTCTTGGCTTGGGCGTAAGACACCGCGTCCAAAGAGTCCACGGCGGATTCCAGCCTGTTCAGCTCTTTTTCCCATTGGGAAACGAAGCTGTTGTGAGCGGACATGCTTAAAAGCAAACGGTTCTCCTCCCACAAAGCCCGAAGGGTCGAAAGGGAAGAACCGGCCTCTTTGGGAGCTTCGGGAAGAGCGGTAAGAGCATCTTTGAGCCTTGCGCAGCTTTTCTCGGAAAATATGGCGCTTGTCAGGCAGACACCCAGGATCAGCAAAAACAGAGTAAGGGAAAGAAGAAAACTTTTCATTTTTTCTCCTTGCGGATCAGAAACACTCTGTCCGTGTCGTCCACGGTCATCAGAAACACCTCTTTGGGCGTGTCCACCTTGGCCTTCTTCAGTTGAGAAGAGAGCCATTGCCTGTCCTTTTTCACAAAGTTGAGCGTGGGGAAATCCGTCTTTCCGTCAATGATCAGTGCGTGGGAGATCCCCTTGCTTTCCACCTCTATTTTCATATCCTCGGCGCTGGGAGGCTGATAGCTGTCTTTGGAGATCACGCTGATGGTTCCGTTGGGCTCCAGCACCGCATAGTTCACCTGGGAAATATCTCCGATCCCGCTTTGGCGGATCTGGCTCATCAGCTCTCCCAGGGTCACGCGGCTCTTTTCCATCTCCTTCTGATTGAGCACCCCTTTTTCAATCAAAAGGCTGGGCGGATTGTCAATGGCCTTTTTCACCAAAGGCAGTTTGATGCTCAGATAACTGATCAGAATCTCCAGCACGATCACCGTGGCCACGGGAATCACCGCAAAGGTCAAGGGAATATCGGGGTCCGTTACCGTGAACGTGGCAAGCTCCGAAAGAAAAAAAGCGCTGACCAGCTCCGACAGTTGCAGCTCTCCGATTTGCCGCTTTCCCATCAATCGGGAAGCCAGCAAGGTAAACAGATAAATAAAAACCAGTTTGATCAGCAGGTGAAACATCCGTTCTCCCTCCTTTTTTTCTATCTTTTCCCAATGGCTTAGGGCTTATTCTTTCCCTTCAGGCTCTTGTTTTCTTTGCCAAGCGGTTTTCTTTGATGCTGCTTTTTTGATCCGCAATGAGAACAACGAAAGCTCCCAATGATATCCGCGTGCCCCGCGGTCTTCCCGTTCGTCCTTGAAAACGCCTCTTGTCCCTAAGGAAAAACTTTTGTTTTTTCGAAAAACTTTCAAAAACCTCTTGACATTTTCTCCCGTCTCTGATATACTAACCCTCGTGAGCAAGAAAATTGCTCTCGTCGCGGATCAGCAATCAGCCCGCCTCGGAGACCTCACTCCGTGTAAAAATCAAAGGGCAATATGCGGGTATGGCGGAATTGGCAGACGCGCTAGATTCAGGTTCTAGTGGTAGCAATACTGTACAGGTTCAAGTCCTGCTACCCGCACCAAAGCATTCAAACCCGAACCTTTTACCGATTGGTGAAACGTTCGGGTTTGTTGTTTTCTTAAAAGATGTTAAATAGCCTTTGTTTGTGGCAGTACAGAGTGTTTGACTCTGTACTGCCACTTCTTCGTTTCAAAGAAATTTCGTACATAAAAGGAGATTTGAAATGAAGACTAAAAAAGCATCTAAAACAAACGCAAAGTCAAGAATCATTTTCTTTGCTATCGCACTTACATATAACCTATTACTTGGCATTTACCTAAAAGACTTTTTTGTGCTTTCGCCTATGCTGTTGACGCTCTATTTGCTGTCAGCATTGCCTACCTTATTTTTCGTCCTGAAAATACGGTCAGCACCTATGCGTGCAGTCGTGCTTATTGTCCTATTCTTCGTCATGCTAATGAGTATTGTTAGCGCTCTTTCCTGCCGCAGACTGCTGCCGTTGCTGACGTTTGTGGTAACGGCTATCGAAATGATGTACTTTGGTATTGTCGATAACAGTTCAGGCAACGATAAACTGCTGACGAAAATATGTGTTTTGGGACTAACAACATTTATTGCAGTACTTCTGTTCTTCTCATATAATTTCGTCTACAAACCGGAGACTCCTTATCTTTCCAACGGCAGAGATACCCTGTGGGGTACCCAAACAGAAGAACTTGCTGACGAAATTTGTTCCGGGTGTGAAACCGACGAGGAAAAGGTGCGAGCATTCTATGATTGGATCATAACCAATTTCGAGTATGACTACGACTGTTATCCACTCTTCCAATACTTTGATGTTCGCAAGACGCTACAAACCAAGCAAGGTATTTGTTTTGACTTTTCCCATCTGTTCACCGCATTTTGCCGTAGTCAGAAGATTCCTTGTTACGCTGTTGACGGAATATCCCGTAAGAATAACGCAGATCGGCACACTTGGAACCGCGTGTACTATGACGGAGCTTGGTGGAACGTGGATATAACGACTGATAACTCAAGAACAGCCAACGGCAAAGAACTTTACGGGTTCCACAAGCTGGAAGGTGCTTTCGTTCCCGACGAAGACTTTTTCATAACGAAAATCTATTGAAGTGAATGTGATTAAAGGACGGTGACTAATTTTGGTCACCGTCCTTTTGCGTACTATTTATCGTTCAACCTCTCTGCCGTGCTAATCAAGACGTTCAAATCTGCCTCAGACATATTGCGTGTCAGTTCGTACAATTTCTGAACCAACTGCGGCTCAGCAATGTCCTCATCAAAGAACTCTCGGGGTGTTACACCAAGATACTCACATATATAAAGAAATTCGCCCAAGGACGGCACAGATCTGCCGGAGGATATGCTTTGCATATAGCTCTTGCTATGCCCCAAGTCAGTACTCATTCTATATTCAGAGACATTCTTTTTCGTCCTTAAAACAGAGATACGGTCTCTAATAAACTGAAGATCCATCGTTAACACCTCGCTTTCTAATATTGTATAATACTTTTACCGGTAATATTCACGATGAAATTACCGATTGCAGTTGATAATTACCGCTTATATCGGTATAATAGAAGGTGAAGTGCAAACTATTAACAGTAAAGTGATGGATGAATCGTTATGCTTAATATTTTCACGGTGGCGTTTTTTGGTCACCGATATGTAGACAACATAACAAAGGTAGAGAACCTTCTGGAAAAACAGATACGGAAGCTTATTGACGAAAATGAGTATGTGGAATTTTTGGTTGGCAGGAATGGTGACTTCGATCAGTGTGTCTCGTCATCGGTACTTCGCGTACGAAAAAATCATAGGGACGATAACAGTGCCCTTGTATTGGTGTTGTCGTATCCTACCGCGGAGTACCTTAATAACGAAAATTACTTTCACGACTATTATACCGATGTAGAAATTTCCCACGCCGCATCGGTGGCGCATCCTAAATCCGCTATCCAAATTCGCAATCGGGAAATGGTTGACCGTGCTGACCTTATTATCTGCTATATCGAACACGAGAAAGGCGGTGCCTGGCAGACGGTACAATATGCAATAAAGCAAGGTAAGACAGTAATTAACCTCGCGCAGGATGAAGCTGAGTAGTCATTACCGAGGCAGAACCACGGAGATATTAAATTTCATCTGATAGAAAACAGTAGTATGGAGCTTTTTACATTATCGAATGAAATTATTACTTAGGCGGTGCTATCTGATGATAAGTATAAAAAAGTACCGCTGAGGAATCTTG
>JAZNGI010000143.1:0-8383 GCA_045576375.1 Eubacteriales bacterium | reverse complement strand
TATATCAACCACGGTGTTGTTTTAACCAAGTATACCGGCGCCGGCGGCAAGAGCGGCACCAACGATGCCACGGCGGAATTTTTCGGAGAGATCCGAAGAATCTTAAATAAAAATAAAGTTTGCTGGCAAAGCGCAGAGCTTGGTAAGACCGATGTGGGCGGCGGCGGAACCGTTGCCAAATACATTGCCAAGCTGAATGCGGACGTGATCGATATCGGCGTTGCCGTGATCAGTATGCACGCCCCCCTGGAAGTCATCTCCAAGCTGGATCTCTATCACACCTATCTTGCGTTTAAGGCTTTCATCAATGAGTGAACGCAAGGTAAAACCCGCTCTTCCCGAGCTTCTTTCTCCCGCGGGCAATTTTGAAAAATTAAAGTTCGCCCTTCACTACGGCGCAGACGCCGTCTATCTGGCGGGAAAAGCCTTTGGAATGCGCTCTGCGGCGAGAAACTTTTCTGACGAGGAACTTCCGCTTGCCGTTCAATACGCTCACGAGCGCAATAAAAAAGTGTATCTTACGCTGAACACAATGCCCAGATGCGACGAGCTTCCATTGCTCGAAGCCTATCTTGATGTCGTTTCCCAAGCAGATGTGGATGCCGTGATTGTGGCCGACCTGGGCGTTTTGAAGCTGTGCAAAAAGCGGATTCCGAAAATTCCCGTTCATGTTTCTACCCAGGGCGCTCTTGTGAATCACCTTTCCTGTCAAATGTGGCACGAGTTGGGGGCAAGCAGGGTTGTGTTGGCAAGGGAACTCAGCCTAAACGACATTGCCACGATCCGTGCAAAAACCCCCAAGGATCTGGAAATCGAAACCTTTATTCACGGAGCAATGTGCGTGTCATTTTCGGGGCGCTGTCTCTTGAGCGAATATTACACGGGAAGAGACGCTAACCGAGGAAGCTGCACGCAGCCTTGCCGCTGGATCTATCATTTTTCCGAAGAAAAGCGCCTCAGTGAGCAATTGGATGCAGAGATTCACCCGGGGGAGGGTACATATATTTTCGGTTCCAAGGATATGTGTATGATCCGTCACCTTCCCGAGCTGATAAAGGCGGGGATCAATTGCTTTAAAATTGAAGGCAGAATGAAGAGCAGCTATTACACCGCCGCCGTTACCAACGCCTACCGTATGGCAATGACAGAGATTCTTGCCTCCGATAAAACGTATGAGCCCGATCCCGCACTCTTCCGCGAGCTTTGCGGCGTGTCTCACCGAGAATACTGCACCGGCTACTTTTTCTCTCATCCGATGTTGGATTCCAATTTAGCTTCCGAATCGGGATACCGAAAGGAGAAAGCGTATCTTGCGCTGGTAGACGCCCCCGAAGACAGCAACGGCCTGATTCGCTGTACCCAAAAGAATAAGCTGACCACGGACACCGCCATCGAAGTGCTTACACCCGGGAAAACGGGGCAATCCCTTCCCATTCTCGCGCTTTTTGATGAAGCACTGCAACCGATCACAAGCACTCCTCATCCGCAAATGACCTTTTACCTAAAAACAGACCGTCCGCTAAAACCCGGTGATATTTTAAGAGAAGCTTCCTCAAAAGATAACACGGAATGGATCCCTTGATATAAACCTACAAAAGAACAACACATCCCCCGTTTCACCTTTGGAGCGGTTGGGGGATGTGTTGTTTTTATTTGACAAGCTCAATCACCAGAGCACAACGCGGGGGGATCGTGTCAACAGTTTCAAGATGGTTTCCTGTTAGAAGATCTCTTCCTCTCAGGGATTTCAGAGGATTGTTCTTAAAAGCAGGGGAGGAGTTAAGCATAACAACCATCTGTTGATCACCCAGGCAGCGTTGATAGATCAAAACGTTATTTGCCGCGTACAGCACCTTGGCAGAGCCTTTTTTCAGCGCTCTGTTTTGAGAATGAAGTCGGGAAAGAAAACGATAATAATCGATCAATTCTCCATCTTCTTCTCCCCAGGGATAACACCGTCTGTTAAAGGGATCTCTTCCGCCTTCCAATGCCGTTTCGTCTCCGTAATAAACGGTAGGCGCGCCGGGAAGAGTAAACTGCATCACTGCGGCCAGCTTTTGAAGGCATATCGCCTGTTCTCTTTGCTCGGAAGTAAGACGAAAAACAGAAAGCTCGTCGTTTGATAACCTTGAGCAATCGGGATTTCCCAGCAGAGTGACAATCCGCTCCGTGTCGTGAGTGGAAAGCACGTTCATAGAAGAAAGAAGGGCGTGGTGAGGATAGTTCTCAAAAATAAAACTCAGCTCGTTTCCAACGGCGCTTGCAGACTCACCCCTGCAAAAAGATAAGATCGAGCGACGGAAGGGGTAAGAAATCACCCCGTCCAGGTCCAGAGAGGAGAAATAACTTCTTCTCTCGCCGTAAGCAACCTTGGTGGAGGCATCCTCCCAGACTTCTCCAATGAGGCAGTTCTCCGAATTGCTCTCAGAAAGCTTATCCCGAATGGCGCAAAGAAACGGCCTGGAAAGCTCATCCACCACGTCCAGGCGGAACCCGGCGACACCCATCTTAGCGTATTTTTCCACAACGCCGCCGTCTCCGGCAATATACTCCCAAAATTCCTTGCAATCTTTTCGAATGGTAGGCAAGCATTGCACGCCCCACCAGGATTCATAGCTGAGGGGGTGTTCCTTGAAGGAATACCAAGAATAGTAGGGCGAATCCTTGGATTGGTAGGCGCCCACTCCCGGATACGTCCCACGTTTATTAAAGTAAAGGCTGTCGTCACCGGTGTGGTTAAAAACACCGTCAAGAATAACTCGCATTCCTAATTTCTCGGCGCTTCGAATTAATCGACGAAGAGCTTTCTCGCCCCCAAACAGCTCATCCACTTCCATGTAATTTCCGGTGTCATACTTATGGTTGGAAAACGCTTTGAAAATAGGGGAGAGGTAGATATAATCCACGCCCAGGGAGCGGATGTACTCTAACTTTTCGATCACACCGTCAATGCTTCCCCCAAAATGCGTGTTATTGGGAAAGGCTTCTCCGGGATTTAAGGCGTATTCCGGAACGCCGTGGTGCCAATCATCGTTGTATGCTGCGTCTGCTCGGCGGTAGACCTTGTTTCCTCTGGCAAAACGATCCACAAATACATGATAGATCACGGCTCCTTCCAACGAGGAAGAAAGCCCTCGATTTGATGCATAGACGGTCAGCGGATGCAGGATCTCATCCCAGGAATCCTTGTTTTCGGATAAACCCAAGGGCATTTCATACATACGTCCCGATTCCGTCGTTCTGCACAAAGGCTCATCCTCCGTAAAGGAAGGAATCCGCTGTGTATAGAATTCTCCCCATGGAGTTTTTAGAGAGAAGCGGTAAAAGAACAAGCCAAAGCCATCTTTTTGACAGAGAAGGGAGGGGGATAGGGTAAATTCAAATATTCGATCGGAAAAGGTGAACTTCTCACAAACAGGGGAGTATTCGCTCCATTCACCCGTTTTGTCATAGAGAAGCAAAAGCTTCGGAGTCTCGGCACACAGTCTCCTGTCGCAACGAAGGCGCAACGTGAGCTGCGAACCAAAGGGAAGAGAGGAAGAAACCACGTTCTTCCCCTCAAGATACAAAGAAAGGCGAACCCATCTTTGCGTGAAAATCTCATTCCGATCATAAACCAACGGGGAGGACATTCCCATCACACCAGGGGAGAAATGTGCCAAATATCCCGTGCATAATCTCGGATGCTTCGGTCAGCGGCAAATCTTCCTGCGGATGCGGTGTTGATCAGAGAGCTTCTGTTCCAACTGTCTCTGTCGTTATACTTTTCCATTGCTTCCCGATGGGTGTTGCAATAAGAGGCAAAATCGGCAAGACACATATACGGATCGGGCACACCGGGGGCATTAAGCAAATAGTTGGCCAAATGCTCAAAGCTTTCTCCGTTGAAGCCTCTGGTCATCATGTCAAGCACTCTCTTGATCCTGGGATCGTTATTGTAATACTCTCTGGAAGAGTATCCTCTTCCCCAAAGATCCTTCACGTCGTCTGCGGTGAGACCGAAAATAAAGATATTGTCTTTTCCCACGGCCTCGTTGATCTCCACGTTGGCTCCGTCCAAGGTGCCGATCGTTAAGGCGCCGTTGATCATGAGCTTCATATTTCCCGTTCCGCTGGCTTCCTTTCCTGCAAGAGAGATCTGTTCGGAAAGCTCTGCTGCGGGAATCAGATGCTCCGCCAGGCTGACACGGTAATCTTCAAAGAATAGCACGCGGATCTTTTCTCTGATCTTGGGATTCTTATCGATCTCGGCTCCGATGGAGCAAATCAAACGAATGATCTCCTTGGCGATATAGTATCCGCCGAAGGCCTTGGCGGCAAACATATAGGATTGGGGGCGAATATCAAGATCGGGATTTTCCAGCAAGGCTGCATAGGTATCAATGATCTGCAACGCCTTCAAGAGCTGTCTCTTATATTCGTGCATACGCTTCACTTGAACGTCGAATACGCTCTCGGGGTCAAAGATCTGCCCTGTCAGCCGTGCCATTCGGTTGGAAAACGCCACCTTGTTTTCCAACTTGATCTGTCCGATCCGCTCCAGAACCTTACGGTCATTCTCAAAAAGCTTCAAGCGCAAAAGCTCTTCGGGATTCTTGAAGAATCCATCTCCCAGCAATTCACGGAGAAGGGCCGTGAGGCCGGGGTTGGAGGCGCAAAGCCAGCGGCGATGAGCAATGCCGTTGGTTACGTTGGTAAATTTTTCGGGCGTATCCCTGTAGAAATCGTTAAACAGATCCGCCTTTAGAATGTCTGAGTGAAGCTTTGAAACGCCGTTGACCTTATGGGAAGCACACACGCAAAGATTTGCCATGCGAACCTGGTTGTTGCAAAGAATGCTCATGCGGGAGATCCGATCCCAATCTCCGGGATATTTCTCCCAAAGCTCCTTGCAAAAACGAGAGTTGATCTCAGCGATGATCACGTGAATGCGAGGCAATTTCATCTTGAAGAAATCTTCGTTCCAGCATTCCAGGGCCTCGGGAAGGACTGTGTGATTGGTGTAAGACACCGTCCTTGTAACAATATCCCAAGCTTTTTCCCAGGTGAAGCCGTAATCATCCATAAAGATTCTCATCAGCTCCGCAACGCAGAGAGCGGGATGGGTGTCATTGATGTGAATGGCAACCTTGTCTGCAAAATTGTCCAACGTGTGATATAGACCCAGGTGGTCGTTAATAATGCACTGAATGGAGGCACTGACTAAGAAATACTGCTGGGTCAAACGAAGCAGTTTTCCCTCATTGTGATTGTCAGCAGGGTAGAGCACCTTGGAAATCACTTCAGCGGCATTGTTTTCTTGCACCGCTTTGTCATACAATCCTTTGTTAAAGAGATTAAAATCAAAGCCGTGAGGAGCCTGAGCGCGCCACAGCTTCAGAACGCTCACGTTGTCGGAATCGTAGCCCGATATGAACATATCGTAGGGCATCGCTTCCACTTCTTCGTAATCGCTGTAGGAAATCTTTAAGGAACCGCTTTCCCAACTCTCGTTCACTCTTCCGCCGAATTTCACTTTAAAGATCTTGTCAGATCTGGGAACCAGCCAAGTATCTCCGTCCTTCATCCAGGCATCGGGAAGCTCGAATTGGATCCCGTCAACGATCTTCTGCTTAAACAGTCCGTATTCGTAGCAAATGGAGAATCCGAACGCAGGATAATTCAGCGCCGCAAGAGAATCCATAAAGCATGCGGCAAGTCTGCCCAAGCCGCCGTTTCCTAAACCGGGATCCGGCTCGATCTCATAAATGTCTTCTATGTTTTTTCCGTAGGCTTTTAAAGCTTTCTGATACACGTCGGTCAGACCCAGATTGTAAAGACAGGTCTTCACGGAAGGGCCAAGAAGAAACTCCATGCACATATAGTAAATGCGCTTGGATTTTTCTTCCCGCATCTTTTTCTTGGAGATCTGTCTTTTTTCGGCAAGAATCGTGCGCAAAGACATCACGACTGCTTTATAAATCTGATTATCCGTGGCCTGCTCGGGAGTTACTCCGTAATAACGGGAGAGATTCTGTGCAATTTGTTCCTGTACTTGCTGTGTTGTTCTGTTTTTCATGCTTATTTTCCTTCTGTTAATTTATTGTATTCCTCAATGTAAGTAGAAGCAGAGCGGCTCCAACTGTAATCAAGATTCATCGTGTAACGCACAACTTCATTATGGCGGCATTGGTCGGAGAATAACTCCATTGCTCTCTTAACGCTCCAGAAGAGCTCATCCCCGGAATAATTGCGGAAGGTGAATCCGCATCCTCCGTCGGGCCAGCCAATGTCTCTCACGGAGTCGTACAAGCCCCCTGTTTCTCGGACAATCGGGAGCGTTCCGTAACGCATGGCAATCATCTGTGCCAAGCCGCAGGGCTCGGTCCTGGAGGGCATCAGGAAGAAATCCGCGCAAGCATAGATCCGTTTGGCTAACTGCTTGTCAAAGGCTAAATACACTTTAAGCTTTCCCGGATAATAGGGTTCCATTGCCCGCAACGCATCTTCATATTTTTGTTCTCCCGTGCCAAGGATCACAACCGTTGCACCGGATGAAATGATTTCGGACAGCTTACTTAAAACTAAATCAATTCCTTTTTGATCGGTCAAGCGGGAAATGAGCGCAAATAAGGGAGAATCACCGTTAGCTTCCAACCCCGCATCCCGAAGAAACTCAAGTTTATTTTGTCTTTTCCCCTGTCTATCCTCCGGGCCGAAGGGAAGGAGATTGGGCGTGTTCAGCGGATCGTATTCTTGAAAATCAATCCCGTTGAGGATCCCGATCAACTTGCCGCTGTTGCTCTGAATGATGTGGTGCAAACCAAAGGAATACCCTTCGGATTTGATTTCCTGGGCGTAAGTGGGGCTCACGGTAGTAAGAAGATCGCAAACCTGAATTGCGCCTTTCATCAGATTGATTGCGCCGTTATACTCCACAACCGTTGCATCCTCCCAGGGAAGTTCAAAAACGTCTCCCAGAATCGAGGGATCGTAAACACCTTGAAAAGCAATGTTGTGGATGGTAAACACGGTTTTAATGTTGGCATAGTCGCCGTAACGGTACTTTGTCTTAAGATAGATCACCGGCAAAGCGCCTTGCCAATCGTGGGCATGAAGAATGTCAGGGTAGTAGCCCAACTCCTCCATCATCGTTATCACGCTTTTCCCAAAGAATGCAAAGCGTTCTCCGTCGTCATAGGAGCCGTAAAGAGCACCGCGGTGGAAATAATATTCGTTGTCAATAAAGTAATAAGTCACACCGTTTTTTTGGAGAGAGTGGATTCCGCAATATAATTTTCTCCAGGAAAGATCCACGGTAAATTCTTTAACCAATTCCAGTTGGGAACGGATCGGGGAGGGAAGGGTCCCGTATAGCGGGAGAACCACCCGAAGATCCGCGCCGTTTCCGTATTGTTCCTTTATCGCTTGCGGCAGGGAGCCGATTACATCTCCGAGTCCACCGGTGGAAAAAAACGGAGTGCATTCGGAAGCGACAAACAGAATCTTTTTTACTTTCATAAAACTCCTTTTTCTTATATGATGGCGTTCTTTTCAATAAAGAACGGCTTTGTAGCGTGTCCTGACAAATTTCTTGCTTCTTTTATCACCACGTTTTTATCGGTAATCACGCAGTTGAGCGTTGAATCTCCGCAAATATAGGTATCCTGCAGCAAAATAGAATTCTTCACCACGGCGTTTTTTCCGATATGTACGCCTCTGAATATGATGCTGTTTTCCACGGTTCCTAAAATTCTGCATCCATCAGCAATCAAGGAGTTTTCAACCCGACTGTCACTGCTGTAATAGGTGGGGCTGGAGTTTCTGATCTTCGTGTAGACCGGACGGTTGGGAACGTCAAAAAGAGCACAACGGTTCGCTTTCTTCAACAGTGCCATATTGTTGTCGTAATAATCAGTCAGAGAGTTGATGGAAGCATAAAAGCTATCATATTCGTACTTTCGTACATTTAATTGATCCAAATTCGGCGCGATCAAATCTCTCGAAAAACTCTTATAGCCATGGGCATGGGCGGTGGCGATCAGTTTGGCAAGCAGTTTGGTCTTCATCACCCAGATGTTCATGTTAATGTCGAATTCTCCGCTGTAGGTGAGGGTAGGGGCAGCATATTTAAAGCCTATAATTCTGCCGGTCTCATCGGAATCGATCACAGAATGTTTATCGGGCTTCTCAGAGGAGAGAAGAACTTTTTTTGTTGCGATGGTAATATCCGCACCGGACTTTCTGTGTTGACGGAGCATATCCTTTATATCAACGTTACAAACAATGTCACAGTCTGAAAGCACCACGTATTCTTCCTTGCTCTCATTGATAAAGTAATCAATGCTCATCAAGGCTTCCAGTCTCGAAGTCGGAGGCCAAGCGGTCTTAGGAAGACAAGTCC
>JAZNGI010000142.1:0-7238 GCA_045576375.1 Eubacteriales bacterium | reverse complement strand
AAAAGCGTTGACGACGGCACCACCGGGATTCATTACGATCTTGGCATTCATCTGCTGGACAGCGCCTATCATCTGTTCGGGGTTCCCGAGGGTGTCTACTGTGAGTTGAAAACTCTGCATCCCTTTCACCCCGTCCACGATCGGATGGAACTCCTTCTTTCTTATCCCCGCGGCCTGACCGTGCGGTTGCACGTCTCTCAATGCGCTTGCGCCCCCTGTGCTTCTCTTGTTTGTCACGGCACCAAGGGAAGCTTCATGAAGCAGGGATGCGATATCCAGGAGAGCCTTTTGAATCAAGGGATCATGCCCTCAGATCCCGCTTGGCGAAAGGAGACCCCCGAAGAATGGGGCGTGTTCACCGATGCCGAGGGCATTGCCGGTGCGTATCCCACGGTGGACGGGGATTACGGCGCCTTTTACCGTGATCTCTATCCCGCCTTTTTCGGGCAAACTCCTCCCGTAAGCCCGAAGGAAGCCACAGAGGTGTTAAAGCTCCTGGAAGCGGCTCTTCTCAGTCATCGGGAAAAAAGGATGATTCTTTTATGATCGCCCTCTGGATCGTTTTGGCCGTCGTTGCCTTCTTTGTTCTCCTTTTGCTTTCCTCCATCCATCTGAAGATCCGCTGGGAGGATGCATTGAAGGTGCGTGTGCGCTTTTGGTTTGTCTCCTTAGATCTTCTTCGGCCGCGGGCCTCTTCAAAAAAGAAGAAGCAAAAAAAATCTCCCAAAAAGGAAAAGGCCCCTCCAACGCCGTCCCAAGGTCAAAAGCGCAGTTTTTCCGATTGGATCGGTTTTTTGAAATTCCTTTTGAAGCTCTTCAAAGAGGTGCCCCGGGAATTCGTTTCCCGCTTGCGCATCCGCGTAAAACGTCTGCGTCTTTTTGTCGCATCCCCTCAGCCCGATCAAACCGCCCTGCTTTACGGTGCTGTTTGTCCCTTGGTCTACCAGGTTTGCGAGGTCGCCAATCGCTTCACCAAGAGTGAGATTACCTATCAAAACGTTGGCGTGTACAGCGATTTTTGCTCCCAAAAGATCCGCGGGAAGGTGGATATTCGTCTTTCTCTGCGTGTGATCGATCTGTTGTTCATCGGCGCCCGTGCGCTGTTGTTTTTGCAAGAACTCAAATTTTTAAAAGGAGGATCCGATAATGAGCGAGATCCCGTTGAAACAAGTCATTGACGCTTCCGTCGAAAATCTGAAAAAAGCCATGAGTGTAGACACCATCATTGGCGATCCCATCTCTCTGCCCGACGGCACGGTGATCATTCCCGTGTCCAAGGTCTCCGTAGGCTTCACCTCCGGCGGCGTGGATTTTGATTCCAAAGTGAATCCCAAGAAGGAGATGCCCCATTTCGGCGGCGGTAACGGTGCGGGAATGAGTGTCACTCCCGTTGCCTTCCTGGTCTGCTCCGGCGGGGAAGTGCGGGTGCTGAATCTCACGTCCGATGCTCCCGCGGCTAAGGACATCGTGGGTTCCGTGACGGAGCTTTTGGAAAAGTCTCCTGTTATCATTGATAAACTCAAGGCAGTCTTCAAGAAGGACAAGCCTGCCACGGAAGAGGAAGAAGAGTCCCAAGAAGAAAATCCTCAGTAAACGGATAATCCCTCGGATCGTTTCATACAATGAAACAAAAAACGGGAGTAATATGATGAAACGATCCCACCTGCTCTTACTCAAAGCCCTGGCAATGCTCCTTTGCTTTGTTTTTGTGATCCCCTGTTATGCCGATGCGGCGGTGCAAGAAGAAGCCGATGCGGCGGCGTTTTCCCCTTCGTCCTTAGGAGCACAGAGCTTTTGTCTGATGGATGCGCGGGATAAAAGCATTCTTTGCCAAAAGAACGCCGACACCCCTTTGCCCATGGCCAGCACCACCAAGATCATGACCGCTATGGTGATCCTTTCCCGCTGTGATCTGGAAGAGACTGTCACTGTCAGTCCTAATGCGGCGGGAACCGAAGGTTCTTCCATGTATCTTTCTTCGGGGGAGAAGATCTCCGTTCGCAGTCTGCTCTACGGTTTGATGCTGGAAAGCGCAAACGATGCGGCCATGGCTTTGGCCATTCACGCCGCGGGAAGCGTGGAGGAGTTTGCCAGTTGGATGAACGCCCTTGCCGCACAGATCGGAATGAATCATTCCCATTTTTGTAATCCCAGCGGCTTGAGCCAGGACGGGCATCAGGCATCGGCGGCGGATATGGCAAGGTTAATGTGCTTTGCCATGACCAATCCCGTTTTTCGGGAGATCACGGCAGCCAAGAGTGCCCGCCTCCCCATGGCAAAAGAGGGGGAATACCGCTATCTCTCCAATCATAACCGCCTCTTGGACCGTTATTCTCACTGTATCGGTGGAAAGACGGGCTACACCATTGCCGCAGGGCGTTGTCTTGTAACGGTCAGTCAAAAGGATGGGGTGGAGCTGGTGGCCGTCACCATCAACGACCGAAACGACTGGAACGACCACATCGCCCTGTACGAATACGGTTTTTCGCTCTATTCCTCCGTGTCCCTTTGCGAAGCGGGGAAGCTGAGTTATTCCGTAGACGTAGTGGGCGGCTTGCAAAGTGCCGTGAACGTGATCAATAAAGAAGCGTTGACCGTGGTGCTTCGGGAACAGGAAGGTATCAGAGTTACCTACGAATTGCCTTTCTTTCTCTATGCACCCGTGAGAACGGCAAACACCGATGCTTTGAATGTCCCTCTCCCCTTGGGAAGGGCGGTCTTTTTCCAAAACGGCGTAGAGCTTGGCGCGGTGTATCTGTATCCCGAAAAGGAAGTGGAGGCTTTTGTACCTCCGAGTCTGTGGGAAAGGATTTTAAAATTTTTCAAAATAGGGGAGTAAAAGAAAAAATAATGGATACGATAAAGTTACAAAAATTTGTTTCCGAATGCGGACTCATGTCCCGAAGAAAAGCCGAGGAAGAGATCCTGGCAGGGCATTTTCAGGTGGATGGAGAAACCGCCACCTTGGGAATGCGCGTTCACCCCGTCCATTCCACCGTTACCTATAAGGGAAAGCTCATCGAAAAGGTGGAACGCAAGTTTTATTATAAGCTGTTCAAGCCCCGTGGCTACGTTTCCACTCTCAGCGACGAGAAGGGAAGAAAGTGCATCGCCGATCTTTTAAAGGAGCTTCCCGAGCGCGTGTATCCCGTGGGGCGCCTGGATCTGGATTCCGAAGGCTTGATCCTTCTCACCAACGACGGCGAACTTGCCAATAAAATGATGCACCCCTCGGGGGAATGCGAAAAGGTCTACGTGGTGCGTCTGCGCACCGAGCCCACGCCCGAGCAGCTTCGTCAATTGAATTCAGCCATGGAGATCGACGGTTACACCATCCGTCCCTGCCGTGTCACGCCCATGCGCGGTTTTGATAAGTGCACCTATCGTTTCGTATTGCGGGAGGGAAGAAACCGCCAGATCCGAAAAATGTGCGAACAAACGGGCCTGGAAGTCACCCGTCTCACCCGCATTCTCATCGGAAAGGTGGCCTTGGGAGAGCTGCACCCCGGAGAGTTTGCTAAGCTGGATAAAAAAGAACTTGACTATCTGAAGAGTTTATAATATAATATTTCTGCTAAAAAACACGGGGGCGTAAAGGTTTCGACGGGGTTTTTGAAGCAAGATAAGCGGGTAGAGTCGCAGAACTCTTAAAAACTGCAACCTTAAAATTAAACGCTAACAAAAACTTAGCTGTCGCTGCCTAACTAAGGCGGCCATCCGCCCGGGAAGTACTGCGGTCCCGGCTCGGGTGTCACTTTAGCAGTGAACGTGAACGGGGCAAAGCTTTGAGCCCCGTCACGCATCTATGAAGCTACCAAGCGGATAGGTTGGCGCTGACCGCTCCGTAAGGGAACCGAAACCAACGCCTGCACCCGGAGAAAGTTTTGTGAATAGGATTTCGGACACGGGTTCGACTCCCGTCGCCTCCACCAATACTCATTAAGGTTGATTCAAAACGAATCAGCCTTAATTTTTTATGCTTTTTCACCTGTTATTAGTGCTTTTGTTTGTACAAGACGCTGTAAAAATGAAGCTTTGTACTAAAATTATATCGGGGATATAAGGTTACCCCATCACCGAAAAATACCGAAAATCGGCATTTTTACCCTCTGCCCGGCAATGAATATTTGCTCCCGTAAACGAGTAAACCTGCCGTCAACGAACACTTTTTCCGTCAACGAACACCGAAAACATAACATGTTATGAATTCGAAGAACAGTTGCCATATCTGTTGGTGTTGTGTTACAATATTCTAATAATTAAGAATAGAGTTGACATTATCAATCAAATGTTTTATAATATCAACTGAAGAATCGCTTAAGGAGTACTGTATATGACTACCTCTGAACAGATACGCGTATTATGCGTGAGAACTGGCATCAGCTTGTCTGAACTTGCACGAAGAATAGAACAGACGCCCCAGAACTTTAACGCTAAACTTAAACGCAATACAATAACCCAAGATGAACTTACCCAAATCGCAAAAGCTTTGAATGTTACATATGAACAGTACTTTGTATTGGCGAATGGCGAACAAGTCAAGTAAGGAGAGATTTGTTTATGACTGAACATAAAATCATATTTGGCGATAGTCGTTCGCTCAATCAAATTAAAGATAAATCTGTACAGTTAATTATAACCTCACCTCCATATTGGCAGTTAAAGGATTACGGTGCAGAAGATCAAATTGGCTTTAACGACAGCTATGAAGAATACATAAATAATTTGAATTTAGTATGGAAAGAGTGTAACCGTGTTCTTGCTGATGGTTGCAGATTATGTATAAACATCGGAGATCAGTTTGCTCGCTCTGTATACTATGGTAGATACAAGGTTATTCCTATTAGAACAGAGATAATCCGTTTTTGCGAATCTCTTGGTATGGATTATATGGGTGCTATTATTTGGCAGAAAACAACAACAATGAATACCTCTGGTGGTGGTGCTATTATGGGAAGTTTTCCTTATCCTCGAAATGGTATTCTTAAAATGGATTATGAGTTTATTCTGCTTTTCAAAAAATTAGGTAACGCCCCAAAGCCTACTCAACAGCAAAAGGAACAGTCTGCTATGACAAAAGAAGAGTGGGGACAGTATTTCTCTTCGCATTGGAATTTCAATGGTGTCAAGCAAATGGGACATATAGCTATGTTCCCGGAAGAACTTCCTAAGAGACTGATTAAGATGTTCTCCTTTGCAGGAGAAACAGTATTTGACCCGTTTGCAGGCAGTGGTACAACATCGCTTGCCGCCAAGAATCTCGGACGAAATTCTATCGGTTATGAAATCAACAAAGATTTCGAACCCATCATTCGTGAGAAATTAGGAGCAGATCAGATTAGGTTAGGCGATGAGGCAAGAGTAATTTTTGCAGAAGACAAAATTGGAAACATTTCTTCTTTTGAACAACTTTCCTATATCTTCAGCGATCCACATCGAATGGATAAAAAGGTTGATGTAAAGAAACTACAATTCGGTTCCAAGATTGATCAATCGGCGGCAAAGCGAGAAGAGTTGTTTAGTGTTAAAAATGTTATTTCTCCTGACAGAATTGAACTGAGTAATGGTCTTATTATTCGCTTGTTGGGTATTAATCCAAATCCGAAACACCAAGAAGAAGCAATTAGTTTTTTGCGAGAAAAGTTTCAGAAAAGAAAAGTGTTCCTAAAGTATGATACTATCAAATATGACGCAGAAAACAATCTTCTCTGTTACGTTTATCTTGATAATAAGACCTTTATAAACAACCATTTGGTAAGAACGGGATATGTAGATGTTGATACATCTTTTGCTTACAGCTGTCAAAAGAAATTTCTTGATTCGCTTCCTAATTAAAAACGGGCGGAGGTTTTTGCCTCCGCCCAAAATATTAGTCCTCAATTTCGATAGTCAAGCCGGTTTTTGTTTTAGTGTAATAGATCATCTTTACAGCTATTGTCTCGGACAAACGCCCCATCGTTTTATATGTATCAGGTTTTACGGAATACGGAATGTTACCAACATAACCGTCAATACCAACAGATTCTTCTTCAGGAGTAGCAAGACGATAAGTTGTGCCTTTGCGTTCTGCAAGAGAAGCTAAAATTGCTTTTTGAACATACATACCATTGAATGTCTTAGCAACAACGAGATCTTCGACCCAATGCTTAACCATTTCACGATCAATGAGGGGAATAGCATCACGAAGATTCTGCACTTGTGCATAAATCTTATCCGTTGCTCTTTCAAACGCATCTGGATATCTTTCTACATACCAATCGTGCCAATTTTCAATGGTGATTTCTTCACCGGAATCCATAAACTCAGGAAACAGCTCGGACATCTGACCGACAACAACGGGGCGAGTGCCCTGAGCATTTTGGTTTGCCCAATTAATCAACTGTGAGGTGTATTTTGGAAAGCTAAACGTATTGCTTTCATTATAGCTTTCTATGTTTTCGTTTTTCAGTGTGTATCTCATCGTTTTATCCCCTTATAGTTTTTTGTAATAATTCGCTTTCTTTGTTCAATACCAGCACTACGAGAATCAAGATTAGCCATATACTCATCATATTCTTGTTGACTTGAAATTAGGTAATAACCTCTGTTATATGCTGCCAAAGGAAGTTCGTACTTTTCTGCACATTCAAGTATTAACGCTCTGGTCTGAGCATGTGTATCATCTTCGACAATACCAAGAGCTTTTGCAATTTCTGCCGATGTAATAGGATTTCTCTTTCCGTTATGACAAAGAAGAATTTCTTTGATCTGTTCAAGCATTTTATTCCTCCACAAACAATTTATAGGTGTCAATATCAAGAGCATCAGCAATTTTCTGAATGTTATCAAGAGAAATGCTCCGGCGAAAACATTCAATATCACTGATATATGTTCTGTGCAATCCGCAAAGCTCGGCAAACTTTTCTTGAGACACTTTCTTTTGTGTGCGGTACTTGCGCACATTAGTTCCAAAAACTTTTATAATATCCATTGGCTACACCTCGACATATTACTACATATATTTTAGCCAATAGAACACAATAAGTCTACATACAATAAGTGTACTCAACTCGTGCACAATAATTTATCAATTATCGTGCTACTTATAATAGGCGCGACGATTTTGGGTTTCGGGGACTTGACTTTTCAAAAATTTTGAGCATTCATATTAAACCAAGCCGCAAGGCAAATATTTTGAAAGATGTGCTTTTATGAAAATCAAAAAAGTCATTACCATGTATGACTCCCGAAGAAACCGA
>JAZNGI010000141.1:0-1530 GCA_045576375.1 Eubacteriales bacterium | reverse complement strand
ATCCGTGTTGCGGCCGACTGTATCCTCCGAGGAGGCCTGGTGGCCTTTCCCACGGAAACTGTGTACGGTTTGGGCGCCAACGCTCTGGATGCTCAGGCGTGTAAAAATATTTATTTGGCAAAGGGGCGTCCCAGCGATAATCCGCTGATCGTTCACGTTGCCACGCCCAATGACATTGAAAAATACGCCTATCTTGACCGTCGCGGCATTGTGGAAAGGATCACCCGGGAATATATGCCCGGGCCTCTTACGGTGGTTTTGAAGAAGAAAAACGTAATCCCCGATTCCGTTACGGGAGGACTTGACACCGTTGCCATCCGTTGCCCCGCCCATCCCGTGGCAAGAAAACTGATCGAAACGGCCGGTGTGCCCATTGCCGCTCCCTCTGCCAACCTTTCCGGGAGTCCCAGTCCCACCAAGGCCAAGCACGTGATCAGCGATCTGAGCGGCAGGATCGACGTGATCCTGCAGGGCGGCGACGCCTCCATCGGCGTGGAATCCACGATCATTTCCGTGGACGATGACAACGTCAAGCTGTTACGGCCCGGGTTTGTAACAGTGGAGGAACTCAAAGAGATCTGCACAGAGATCCAAATTGACAAAGCAGTGACACAGAAGCTTTCTCCCGATGAAAAACCTCTTGCCCCCGGCATGAAATACCGTCATTACGCTCCTAAGGCAAACACCGTGATGGTAGACGGCACCGATGAGAATGTGATTTCGTTCTTTTCCGATGCTTTAGAAGAAGGCGCGGGCGTGATCTGCTTTGAGGAAGACCTCCCTCTTCTTCCCGATGCCCATGGGAGCCGAGTCCACGTTCTGGGGAAACGAGAAGATTGTCTTTCCCAGGCAAGAAATCTGTTTGAAGTTCTCCGCGCTGCGGATCAGGATGGTGTCTGCGCCATCTACACGCGACAGCCTCCCAGAGAAGGGGTGGGCCTTGCCGTTTACAACCGCTTGATCAAGGCCTGCGGTTTTCAGCTTCTCTCGGCGGATAAATGAGGTGAAAACAATGACGATCATAGGTGTTTGCGGCTCCAGTGGATCGGGAAAATCCCTGGTCTGTCAGTTGTTGCATGAGAAGGGCTTTCCGGTTTTTGATTGCGACCGAGTTTACACTCAGTTGATTTCTCCCCCTTCAGCGTGTCTCAAGGAAATTGCGGAGCACTTTGGTTTGCGCTGTCTGCTCTCGGACGGCTCTCTGGACCGCACATATCTGGGCTCTCTCGTGTTTTCCGACTCCCAAAAAAGAGAGGAGCTTAACGGCATTACCTTCAAACATATTACAAATGAACTCAGAAAGCAACTTCACGAAAAGAAAAGAGCAGGGGAGAAGGCCTTCGTTATTGACGCACCCTTGTTGTTTGAAAGTGAGCTTCACACCGTGTGCCACTATACCGTGGGTGTAATTGCCCCCGAAGAGATCAAGCTTGCCCGACTGCGTAACAGAGACCACAAAAACGATGAGCTCCTCAAAAAGCGACTTGCCGCCCAAAAGAGCGATGATTTTCTGAGAGAGCACTGTGATTT
>JAZNGI010000140.1:0-9565 GCA_045576375.1 Eubacteriales bacterium | reverse complement strand
GGCTCGTTCCAGTTGACGATGATAGCGGTTCCCTTCTCACCCCGCATATAGAAGCGGGGAAGATTGATGTAATTGCTGGTACCGACCTCAACGGTGTAGGACACACCGTTTTCAAAGCCGAGAACGATATGACAGCCGTCGTCCACCTCGGGAACCGTGATGTAATCGAGGCGGGCGTAGACCGAGGTGATCTTCACATCCTTCAGAATCATAATGGCCTGATCCAAGAGGTGGACGCCCCAATCCAGCACCATACCGCCGCCCTGCTCCTTGACCTTGCGCCAGTCGCCGGGGATGCCGCGGGAGCCGTGGACACGGGATTCGATGGAGACGATCTTCCCCAGCTCACCCTTGTGGTACAGGGCATCGATCCGCATTTTGTCGGTGTCCCAACGGCGGTTCTGATGAACGGTGAAAATGCGTCCGTATTTCTTGGAAGCATCGATCATTTCCTGCAGCTCGCCGCTGTTCATTGCCACGGGCTTTTCACTCACCACGTGCTTACCTGCCGCCATGGCCTGCAGAGCAAGGGGCTTGTGGCTGTCGTTGGGAACGGCAAGGACAACAATGTCCACCGTTTCATCGCTGAGAACATCTTCATAAGAGGAAAAAACGCGAAGGCCGTTTTCTTTGGCAAGCTCTCGGCGCTCTTCTTTAATATCCCAAATGCCGGCAAGATGCACTTCTTTGTGTTTTAAAATTTTGTGAACGTGCCAACCGCCCATTCCGCCGTAGCCGATGACAGCAACGCTTTTCATGACTCTCGTAACCATTTTCCGTCTCCTTGATCCTTGTAAGATTTGAACACAATAATACACCATTCTTCCCCGTTTGTCAAGACGATGCGGGAGATTTTCCTTGGTATTGCGCGGGAATTTCAAAAAGGGAGGACTTGGGCTCGTTGTGAATGGTTTTGACCGTGCAGCTCCACTCTTCTCCCCCGCCGTCCGTTCCGCTGACGGTGGAAAGAACGTTCCTATAATAATAAAAGCTGATGCTCTCGTTTTCCTGAGTGAAAGTTTCCGTGAGCTTGGGGCGGGAGCGGGTTCCTGCGCTGACGGCGGTGAATTCCCTGCCCCGATAATTCTCCCAGGAGTGCCAATCCACGTAATTATCCAAGGTGAACTCACTGCCCGTGATATCAAAGCTCTCGTAGGTCTTCGTTTTCGTGTTCATCACGGTGACGGTTCCCTCTTTTACAAGATAGGCGTAATCTGCGTGTTTTTCTTCAATGTAGATATTAGCGCCATCGGAAGCGATGACGATCTCTTTTTTCAGAGTCTGACGGTTTTCTTTAACCTGAGTGGTGTAATGCAGGTAATAGACCCCGTCGGAGAACACGTCCTTCAAATAGGTATAGGTGTTGGAGATCTGATTCTTATCCATCTGGCTGATCTGGGTCTGCTCCTCTTCGGAAAGGGGTTGCTCCTCGGTAAAAGGAAGCGTCTCTTCCCGGCTTTGAGAAAGCTCTTCGGTTTGTTCCTCGGCGGTGCCCAATCCCAGATTATCAGGAAGGGTGAGGTTTGCCGCAGGGCGGGAATCGCAGGAGCACAAGGCCTGCAAAAGCACGGCAAACAAGCAAATCAGCATCCGTTTTTTCATGGTTTGCTCTCCTTATCTTTAGCCTTCTCTCTCATTCTACACCAAAACAAGAAAAAAGAAAAGCCCTTTTTCATGAAATCCCGTTTCTTTTTCTCCGGAGTTTCTCATATATTCTTAGAAATAGAAAACGAAACCCTCGGGGAAATGAAATGAAAAACGCAAAAAAGCTCTTCTGGACCACCTTGCTTCTCACCGCCTCCTCCTTTGCCATGAAGACGGTGGGCGTGTGGTTCAACGTGTATCTCAGTGCCCGCATCGGCTCCGCGGGCATCGGCCTTTGGAATCTGATCCTCAGCGTGTATTTTATGCTGAAAACCCTCAGCGCGGCGGGGATGAACCTGGTGTCCACGCGGTTGGTGATCGACCAGCCGGACGCGGTGAATTCCTCCTTGAGAAAGCTCTACGTGACCGCACTGGTTCCCGGATGCCTGGGAATGGCCATCCTGTTTTTCGGCTCCGACGCCATGGCCTCCCGCTTCATTCAAAGCACAGACAGCGGCGCGCCGTTACGCCTGCTGAGCCTCTCCCTCCCCTTCATTGCCATGTCCTCCTGCACGGGAGGCTACAGCACGGCAAAACGGAAGATGGGGCGTTACGCCGTGATTCAGATGGCAGAACAGGGGGTGAGGATCGGAATCAGCATTCTTGCCCTGTCCTACGTGAAAAACGGCGATCTGAAGACCGCCACTCTTGCTTCTGCGCTGGGAATCACCGCGGGAGAAATGTTCTCCTTTTTCACAGGACTTCTCACCGTGGCTTACGATCGCGCAAAAGAGCGGGACAAAAAGAAAACCCGGGGCTACCTTGCGGGAATTAAAAACATTGCCCTTCCCGATGCGGCGGGGAGCATTTTCCGCTCCTTACTTTCTACCCTTCAAAACCTGTTGATCCCCAGAGGAATGAAGAAAAACGGCGCCAGCTACGAGGCTTCTCTTGCCGCCTACGGTGCGGTTCACGGAATGGCCCTCCCCGTTTTGCTTTATCCCTCTTCCATTCTGGGCGTTCTTTCGGGGCTTCTGATTCCCGAGATCGCCCAAAGCAAATCGAAAAGGCATTGGGGACACATCCACTACGTGATCTACCGCGTGCTTCATTTGGCCGTCATCTTTTCCCTGTGCGTGGCGGGAGCGATGTTGGGCTTTTCCCGAGAGCTGTCCCTTGCGGTTTACGGCTCCGAGGAGGCGGCACAATACATTCTCCTGTTGGCACCGCTGGTTCCCGTGATGTATATGGATATGACCTCCGACGGACTGTTAAAGGGGCTGGATATGCAAAAGCAGATCATGGCCATCAACGTGCTGGACAGCGTGGTCTCCGTGGTGATGATCTACTTCTTGGTGCCTCAGATGGGAATTTACGGCTACGTTTTTATGGTGTATTTCACCGAGCTGATGAATTTTATTCTCAGCTTCTCCTGTCTGATCAAAAAAAGCCGCTTCTCCCTCAAGCAAATGAAGCCTTCCCTGTTGGGCATTCTTCTGATGCCCGCCTCGGTGATCATCGCCTCCGTCACGCGGCCTTTTCTTTCCTCTTGGGAGCCCGTGAGTCAATGCACGGCAATGATCGGGATTCACACGGCGGCGTTTCTTCTTCTTTGCTTTGCCTCGGGCACTTTGACAAAAGAGGATCTTCATTGGTTTAAAAAGACGGTGAAATGAAAAAGGGCCGCAAAAGCGGCCCAAAGCTTCTTTATTTGCCCTTGCTGTCCTTCAGATCCACGATGAGATTGAACACAGAGGGATTTTTGGTGTCGCGGCAGAAATAGCCGTTTCTCACAA
Source organism: Eubacteriales bacterium (assembly GCA_045576375.1). Classification (GTDB taxonomy): domain Bacteria; phylum Bacillota; class Clostridia; order Oscillospirales; family SIG627; genus SIG685. The sequence continues at coordinate 6,185 of JAZNGI010000140.1, read as the reverse complement.
ACTGGAAACGATCGCCGGGGGCACAATCCTCCAGGGATTTTTCCAGCACGCATTGGGGATAACGAACGGCGCTGTCGGGATTCAAGTAATCGCCGTAGGTTTTTCCTTCGGGAAGCTGAACCATATTTTCCTCGGTGAAGAGGCGGGAATACTTCACCACGTCGGCACGGAAATTCTCCGTGGCACTGACCCAATGAATGGTGCCCTTCACTTTTCTTCCGTCGGCAGGCATTGAGCAACCGGTTTCCAGATCGGCGGTGCAACGGATGAGAGTCACCTTTCCGTCTGCATCGGTCTCAAAGCCCGTGCATTTAACGATATAAGCCCCCATCAGGCGAACCTCGCCGCCGGGATACAGGCGGAAGAACTTGGGTGCCTTTTCGGGAAGAAAATCGCTTCGTTCCACGAAAAGCTCCTTGGTGAAGGGAAGCTTGCGCACGCCCGCCGCCTCATCGTTGGGATTGTTTTTGCATTCAAAATACTCGGTTTTACCCTCGGGATAGTTTTCCACCACCAGCTTCACAGGCTCAATGACGGCGCATTTACGCAGAGCGGAGAAGTTGAGCTCGTCGCGGATGCAATGCTCCAGAAGCCCGATATCCACCAGACTGAGGGTCTTGGAGATGCCGGTCAGACGCACGAATTCCAAAATGGAGGAAGGGGTGAAGCCTCGTCTGCGCAGACCGCAGAGAGTGGGCATACGGGGATCGTCCCAGCCGTCCACCACGCCCGTTTCCACCAACTGCCTCAGATAGCGCTTGCTCATCACGGTGTGGGTAACGTTCAAACGGGCAAACTCTCTCTGCTTGGGAGGCTTGGCAAAGCCGATTTTCTCCACCACCCAATCGTACAGGGGACGGTGATTCTCAAATTCGATGGAGCACATGGAATGGGTGATCCCTTCCAGCGCATCCTGAATGGGATGGGCAAAATCATAAAGAGGATAGATGCACCAAGCGTCGCCCTGTCTGTGATGAGAGCAATGATTGATGCGGTAGATCGCAGGGTCTCTCAAATTCATATTGGGGCTTGCCATGTCGATCTTGGCGCGAAGGGTGCAGAAACCGTCGGGAAAATCGCCGTTTTTCATTTTCTCAAACAGAGCCAGATTCTCTTCCACACTGCGGTCACGGTAGGGACTGTTCTTTCCGGGCTGGGTGAGAGTGCCGCGGTATTCCCGCATCTGCTCGGCATCAAGATCGCAAACGTAGGCATCTCCCTGGCGGATGAGCTGAACGGCAAATTCATAGCACTTGGTAAAATAATCAGAGCCGTAGAACACGCCGCCGTTGGGCTCCGCTCCCAGCCAGAGAAGGTCGCGGTAGATGCTCTGCACGTACTCGTCGTCTTCCTTTTCGGGGTTGGTGTCGTCGTAACGGAGATTGAACAGACCGTTGTACTTTTTGGCTGTCATGGCGTTAATGTAGATGGCCTTGGCGCTTCCGATGTGCAGATAGCCGTTGGGCTCGGGAGGGAAACGGGTGTGGATCTTTTCCACTTTCCCCTCGGCAAGGTCAGCCTCGATGAGCTCGTGAAGAAAATTGCTTCCGGATTCTTCCATGGTATTACACTCCTATTCTTGATTATCTAAATATTCTTCCAATTCTTTTAAATTGCGCACCGTGGGGAAATCCCCCGCAGGGAAATCTTCCCGAAGGATCTGAACGGGACGGATCCCTGCTTTTCGGGCGCCCTCCAGATTTTTTAAAACATCGTCCACAAAAACGATCTCCTCCGGCGCCAAGCCCAAAGCGTTAATAAGGGTCTGATAGATCAGTGGATCGGGCTTGAACACGCCCACGTCGCAGGAAAGGACGAAGGCGGCAAACTTTTCGCGGATGCCAAAATGAGAAAAGATCCGATGAAGAGAGGGCCAGGTGTCGGACAGAACGCCCAACGTATATTTTTCACCCAGACGCTCCAAAGATTCCTTTACGTCGCCGTAAAAAATGAATTTATCGTCGTTATAGGTATGATCCCAAGCCAGGGCGCGGCAGATCTCGTCGGTCATTCCCAGCTGAGGCGCTTGGCGGGAAAAGGTTTGAAAGAAGCCGAAAAACTGCTCCAGCTCTTCCTCTTCGGTCTTGACCCGATCGTGGATGAGATCCAAATAATCGTAGCCCGCTTGGTAGGCTCGATCGTATTCCTCCCGACTCAGGGCGGCAAAGCGCTTTCTGTCCACAAAATCAAAGAACCGAGGGGGAATGAACCAGTCGGCGCAGGGCTTTAAAAGGGTGTAGCCCGCGTCAAACACCACCGCCTTCACGGATCCGGTCATACCAGCTTCTCAGCCGCAGCGCCCAGACGGGCGAAGACCCTGTCTTTTCCCAGGATCTGCATCACGGCGTACATATCGGGAGAATTTCTCTTTCCCGTGAGGGCAAGGCGCAGGATCATGCTCACGTCGCCCACGTGGCCCTTGAAGGCCTCGGGATTCTTCTTATATTCCTTGGGCTTGGCGGCGTATCCCAACTCCACGGCGATGGCGGTGATCTTTTCAAACCAGGTGCTCTGATCGTCCCGGGGATCGTAGGAAGCCATGAACTTTTGAAGAACCAAGGGAACGTCTTGGGTAGGAATGTTCTCGGGAAGTTTCTCGGTGATGGAATAGAGGGGATCAAAGAAGAAGCCCGCATACTCCCGAACACCGTCCCAGCTTGCCAGGTCCTTTCTGGGTTTCACAGGATCTCTGCCGATGGCAAATATTGCCTCGGAGAAGGCAAGATCAGCCTTGAGAAGCTCGCAAAGCTGAGTGTCAAAGCGCATGGCCCAATCGATCACCCGGTTCAGCACGGTTTTGGCATCCATCACGGCGATGGTGTTCTTGCTCACGTCGTCCAGCTTTTTCAGATCGAACAAGGCGCCGGAGGCGCTCATTTTCTCGGTTGTAAAGGGGAACTCGTCCAAAGGAAGCGTGGGGTTGGCGCTTCTCCATTCCTCAAAATTGGAATTGAGAAGAGTCATCACGTATTCCCTCACGCTTTCGGCGGGATAGCCCTTAGCTTCGTAAAAGCTCAGCGCGGCCTCGGGATCGTGGCGCTTGGACAGCTTTCTCTTGGAGGTGCCGTCCAGCTTCATCAGCTGGGAAATGTGAACGTAGCGGGGCAAGGGGAAGCCCAACACCTCAAACAACTGCACGTGGAACGGAAGGCTGGGAAGCCATTCCTCGCCGCGAACCACGTCGGTGGTGCGCATCAGATGATCGTCCACGGCGTGGGCGAAATGATAGGTGGGGATGCCGTCGCTTTTTAAAAGAACCTTATCGTCAAAGTTTTCATCCAATTCCACCCAGCCCTTGATGACATCGTTAATGCGAATCCGTCCCCCTTGCTTTCCGGGAGAACGCAGACGAAGCACCCATTTTTCGCCTCGGTTCAGATGCTCCTTGACAATCTCGGGGGAAGCATCGCGGAAGCGGGCCCACTCACCGTAATAACCGGGAAGGAGTTTTTTCTCCTCCTGCTCCTTGCGGATCATCTCCAGCTCCTCCTTGGAGCAGAAGCAGGGATAGGCAAAGCCTCTCTTTACCAGGTCCTTGGCAAAAATGTGATATACGAAAGCGCGGCGGCTCTGACGGTAGGGCCCGTAGTTGCCGAAATCCCCGTCCAGGGTGGCGCCCTCGTCGAAATTCAAACCGTAGTAAGAAAAAGAGTTGATAATGGTCTCCACCGCGCCCTCCACTTCCCGCAGGGCATCGGTATCCTCAATGCGGAGCATGAACACGCCGCCGCTCTGATGGGCAAGACGCTCGCTGGTCAGCGCGGGAAACAGGTTGCCGAAATGCACGAAGCCCGTGGGGCTGGGGGCAATGCGGGTGTTTCTCGCCCCTTGGGGAAGATCTCTGGGGGGAAACATTGCTTCGGCATCCGCGGGAGATTTTGTGACGTTGGGAAATAAAAGCTCACTGAGCTCTTGCAATTGAGTCTGAGTCAAAGCCATGAGATTGATCCTTACTATTGTATTCATAAGATTTATTATGGTATTTTACCACATTTTTTTTCGTTACGCAATATCTTTCGGAAAGGAAAATGCTTTTTTTGAAAAAAACGGGCTTTTTTTTGTCCCCTTCTTCTCAGCCAAAGGGAAAAAAGGGAGAAACAAGAAGAGAGGGAAAATGTTTTTTGATAAAAATCATCTTTTTTCAGCTTTATTCCTTGACTCTTTCTGAAAAAAGGTGTATAATTCACAGTTGGAAACAATTAAACTTTTTAGGAGGGTCAAAATGTCTCACTTAAGCGAATCCGCTGTGGCGAAGATCACCGAAATCTGCGACAGATATTCGGATGAGAAAACGCCTCTCATGATGATCCTGAGCGACATTCAGAAGGAATACGGCTACATTCCTCTGGACGTTCAGGAGATCGTTTCTCAAAAGACCGGAGTGTCCGTTGCCGAAATCTACGGCGTGGTCACTTTCTACTCTTTCTTCAGCTTGAAGCCGAAGGGAAAGTACATCATCGGTTGCTGTTTGGGAACCGCCTGCTACGTTAAGGGCGCACAACAGGTGATCGACAAGTTCTCCGAGCTGCTGCACATCGCTCCCGGCGAAACCAGCGAGGACGGACTTTTCACGCTTGACGCACTCCGCTGCATCGGCGCTTGCGGTATTGCCCCCGCCGTTACCATTAACGGCAAGGTTTATCCCAAGCTCAGTGTTGACAGCGTGCCCGGTGTCGTTGAAGAATATCGCAAACTGGGAGGTAACGCTTAATGCAGATCAAGAATTTTGAACAATTTGAAAAGAAGGCTGCTGAATGTGCCGAGGCGCTGGGTGCCAAGGTAAACGGTCTGGAAAACAAGAGAGCCATCGTTCTTTGCGGCGGTACCGGATGTTTGTCCTCCAATTCTGCCGAGATCAAGGAGAAATTTGAGGCTCTGATCAAGGAAAACGGCCTGGAAGACAAGGTCAGCGTGAACCTGGCAGGATGCTTCGGCTTCTGCTCTCAGGGTCCCTTTGTAAAGATCTTCCCCGAGGACACTTTGTACCGTCTTGTTAAGGTGGAGGACGTGGAAGAGATCTTCAAGGAAGATATCCAGGGCGGCAAGGTCGTGGAACGCCTTCTGTTCGTGGATCCCGCCACACAGGAAAAAGTGGTAAAACAGGACGACATCAACTTCTATAAGAAGCAGAAGAGAATCGCTCTTCACGGTTGCGGCCACATCAACCCCGAGGACATTAACGAGGCCATGGGCATCGGCGCCTTCAAGGGTCTTGCCAAGGCATTGAAGATGGACCGTGCAGACGTGATCAAGGAAGTCCTTGACAGCGGTCTGAGAGGAAGAGGCGGCGGCGGATTCCCCTCCGGCAGAAAGTGGCAGTTTGCTTACGCTCAGCCCGAGGGCGAGAAGTACGTGGTGTGCAACGGCGACGAGGGCGACCCCGGCGCATTCATGGACCGTTCCATCCTGGAAGGCAACCCCCTGGCAGTCATCGAAGGTATGGTCATCGCAGGCTACGCCATCGGCGCTCAGAACGGTTATTTCTACGTTCGCGCGGAATATCCCATTGCCGTGAACCGTTTGAAGATTGCCATTGCTCAGGCAGAAGAGCTGGGCCTGTTAGGCGACAACATTTTGGGTACCGACTTCAGCTTCCGCGTTCACATCCGTCTGGGTGCAGGCGCGTTTGTTTGCGGCGAAGAGACCGCTCTTCTCAACTCCATTGAGGGTCAGCGCGGTATGCCCCGTCCCAGACCTCCCTTCCCCGCTGTGAAGGGTCTGTGGGATAAGCCCACCATCATCAACAACGTGGAGACCCTGGCTTGCGTTCCCTACATTCTCAGAGAAGGCGCAGGCGCCTTCGGCCAGTACGGCACCGAGAAGTCCAAGGGAACCAAGGTGTTCGCTCTGGGCGGCAAGATCAACAACGTTGGCCTGGTGGAGATCCCCATGGGTACCACCCTGCGCGAGCTGATCTACGACATCGGCGGCGGCATTCCCGACGGCAAAAAGTTCAAGGCCATTCAGACCGGCGGTCCCTCCGGCGGCTGTCTCACCGAAAAAGATCTTGACACTCCCATCGACTTTGACAACCTGGTTGCCAAGGGCTCCATGATGGGCTCCGGCGGTGCCATCGTCATGGACGAGGACAACTGCATGGTGGACGTGGCCAAGTTCTACATGGAGTTCATTTGCGATGAATCCTGCGGCAAGTGCTCTCCCTGCCGTATCGGCACCAAGCGCCT
>JAZNGI010000139.1:0-23036 GCA_045576375.1 Eubacteriales bacterium | reverse complement strand
CACCGATTTACCCGCTAAATCAAGCCATTTTCACAAGAGTTAATTTTCCGCAGTGACACTATTGCACATTTCAAGAGAGCAAATATTGTAAACAGAACTTTATATTCCTCGCATTTTGTCCGCTTTTTGGAAAAAAACCGTTCCTTTTTCTTCCTTTTTTTGGACATATTTTTTTATGCAAGTTCACCAAGTTTTCTTCTTTGATTTCTACAAATCAAACAAACAATTTTTTTGCCTTTTTTCTCGGTTTTTCCTCTGCTTTGTTCCGCTTTTTCCTGTTTTTGGAAGCTTTTGCCTCGTCCGAACAAAAAGCCTCCTTGGCACGGCTTTCTTCCCTTATAAATGAAGGGGCGGCCGTCGGCCGCCCCTTGGGGGATCTATTTTTTCTTGGACCGGATCTTTTGGAATCGGTCCCAAAAGCTCTTTTTCTTCCCCGCTTTCTTGCGGTCGGAGTTGTTTTCCACCAGATCCACCGTTTCCCCCGCATAGTCCACATAGCCCTCCGTGTCCGTGGAAAGCTCCATTGCCTGCAGGCGGGAGTTCACGGCGTTTCGAAGCATGGCGTAGAGAATGGCAAAGAGAGGCACTCCCAGGATCATTCCCCAGAAGCCGAACAGGCCGCCTCCCAGGAGAATGGCAACCACAATCCACAAGGCGTCCAGCCCCGTGCTCTTGCCCAGGATCTTGGGGCCGATCACGTTAGCATCCAACTGTTGGAGAATAACGGAGATGATCACGTACACCAAGAGATCTCCCGGTTCCACCAGCACCACGAACACGCCGCCCAGCACGGCGCCCACAATGGGGCCGAAGAAGGGAACGATGTTGCTGATGCCCACCACCGCCGCAAGCAACAGGGGCAGGGCCGTCCCCGTCACCAGGAAGGCAACGAAGGCAATGAGCCCCATGATCAAGCATTCCACCAGCTTGCCCGACAGAAAATCTCCCACGGTCTCGTTCACCTCGCGGGTGAAGCCGATGAGCTTATCCCCCCGCTGTTTTTTCAGCAGTGCCAGGGTGAGCTTTTTGGCTCTGGCGCAAAGGCGCTCCTTGTCGATCAAGAAGTAAACGGAGATCACCAGACCCACCAGCACGTTGCTCACGCCGGAGGTAATGCCGGAAATAAAGCCCACCACCTCGGGAATGAGCTGAGGGAGCACACCCAAAATGGAATCCACCAATCCGTCCAGCATGGGGATCAGCCGATCCACCTGCTCCAGCAGGAAGGCGTTGTTGCCCGCCAGGCCGTGGAGATAATCTCCCAAAGACAGAAGAATGGAGTTGATCTTGTTTGCATCATACTGCGCCACCACACCGGAAATGCTGGTGACCAACTGAGGAACGATCAAAAGAACCACGAGCACCAGGGCAATGAAAAAGATCAGATAGGCGCTCACCAAAGACAGAGCGCGCAAAGTGGACTTTTTCTTCAGCCTTTTGATCTTTCCCAAAGACTTCTCGCAAGCCTTCATAATGAAATTTACTACGTAGGCAATCACAAAGCCGATGGCAAAGGGAGTGGTGAGCCCCATCCAGAAGCCCAGGGTGTCAGCGATCTTCTGGCCGTTGTCCACCGCCGTGTAAAACAAATAGCAAGCCGCAAAGGTGAGAAAAGCGTAAAACGCGATCTGAAAATATTTCTTGTTTTTCACTTGATCCCCTCTTTTCCCTGTGATAGTAATAAGAAGTCTTTTGGTTCTGCCTTTTCTTCAGAAAAGCCTGCGCACTTCCCTTGTGCACTTCCTCCCCCGTCGGGGAAGTTGATCGAACCAAATGACGTCGAACGAAAGTCTTTTGGTTCTACCTTTTCTTCAGAAAAGGTAGATCACGCCCGTTTCCAGACGGTGCCGCCGGGCTGATCGATGAGAAGAATGCCCTGGGCGGCAAGCTCGTCGCGAATGCGGTCGGCCTGCGCAAAGTCCTTCGCCTTCTTGGCGGCGGCGCGGGCGGCGATCTTTTCTTCAATGGCTCGGGCAACGGGATCTGCGGCGAGAGCCGCCGCTTTTTCCTCCTCCGCCTTTTTCTGCTGAGCTTCCATGGCCAGAGCGGCGTCGAGAATGCCGATCTGCAACACGGTGTCAAAATCGCGGATGGCCGCAAGCTTGGTGGCGGCATTGCAGGAGGCTTTGAGCACATCGTAAAGAGCGGTGACGGCCAAAGAGGTGTTTAAATCGTTGTCCAGGGCATCGGTGAAGCGTTTCTTCAACTGTGCCAACGCTTGGGCATCCACCTCGCCCTCCCCGTCCTTGAGCAGGGGAAGCACCCTGGCGGCCAGCTTTTTGTAGGCCGCGACGGCGTTGTCCAGGTTTTCATAGCTGAACACCAGGGACTTGCGGTAGTGGCTCTGAAGACAGAAGAAACGGTAGACCAAAGGATCATAGCCCTTCTGTTCCAAGAGAGAAACGGTGAGAAACTCGCCGCTGGATTTGCTCATTTTTCCGCTGTTGGTGTTCAGATGCAAAACGTGCATCCAGTAATTGCACCACTTGTGTCCAAGATAGGCCTCGCTTTGAGCGATCTCGTTGGTATGGTGGGGAAAAGCGTTGTCAATGCCGCCGCAATGAATGTCCAGCGTTTCGCCCAAATGCTTCATGGCGATGCAGGAGCACTCAATGTGCCAGCCGGGATAACCCACGCCCCAGGGACTGTTCCACTTGAGCTCCTGGTCGTCGAACTTGCTCTTGGTGAACCACAGAACGAAATCCGCGCGGTTGCGCTTGTTGGAGTCTGCCTCCACGCCGTCCCGCACGCCCACCTCCAGGTCTTCCTCGTTGAAGTTGTGGAAGGCGTAGTATTCCTTAAGCTTGGAGGTGTCAAAATAAATGTTGCCTCCCGCCTCGTAGGCAAAGCCCTTGTCCATCAAGCCCTCGATAACGCGGATAAAATCGTCGATACAGCCCGTGGCAGGCTCCACCACCTCGGGCTTGCGGATGCGAAGCTTCTCACAATCGGCAAAGAAGGCGTCGGTGTAGAACTTGGCGATCTCCATGACCGTTTTCTTCTCCCGCTTGGCGCCCTTGAGCATCTTATCGTCGCCGGTGTCGCCGTCGCTGGTGAGATGGCCCTCGTCGGTGATGTTCATCACGCGCTTCACCTCATAGCCCGAATAGCGCAGGTAACGGTCCAGCACGTCCTCCATCATATAGGTGCGCAGGTTGCCGATGTGGGCGTAATGATACACCGTGGGTCCGCAGGTGTACATCTTCACCTTTCCCGGCTCTGCGGGAACGAATTCTTCTTTTCTGTGACTGAGGGTATTATATAAAAACATGGTGGTTTCCTTTCTCAATCGTCGCTGAGCAAAAGGGGCAAATAATGCTCAATGTAGTGGATGCCCGAATACACGGTCATCACCGCCATCACCGCCAGACTCACGTAGGTGAGCACGTTGTGGGAAAAGGGCAGGATCACAGGCTCCAGCATTGCCACCAAAACGAAGGTGATCTGAGCCACGGTTTTGCACTTTCCCGGCCACGCCGCCGCCACCACGGTGTTGCGGTTTGCCATAAGAAGCCGCACGGAGGTGACCGCCAGCTCCCGAAGCACCACCAAAAGCCCCGCGATGAACGCCCACAGGCGCAGATAGCCGTAAGCGGAGGAGGCACAAAAGGCCATCATGGCAGAAATGATCATAAACTTGTCGGCAATGGGATCCAAAAACTTGCCCAGATCGGTGATCTGTCCTTTTTTTCTGGCGATCATGCCGTCAAACAGATCCGTCAGCGCGCAGGCGCCGAACAGCAGAGCCGACAGCACCCGGGGAACGGCAGAAAAGCCGAACAGCTCCTCCATCATCATAAATACAACAAAGCAAGGAACCAAAAGCACCCGCAGCAGCGTGAGCTTATTGGGTAAATTCATCTGTTTCATCGGCTCTCCTCCCGAAGAACTTCTCCCAACAGATCGTAATCCACGACCTGGGTGATCTTCACCTTTACAAAACTGCCCACCTCGGGCTTTCTGCGGGCCTTGAAATAGATGCGCCCGTCGATCTCGGGAGCGTATTCCCAGCTTCTGCCGAACCAACACTCTCCCACGGGATCGTACCCTTCGCAGAGAACCTCCTTGATCTTGCCGATCTCCTTTTGGTTGCTCTCCTCCACGATCTCAAACTGCGCCTCCATCAAACGCTCCACCCGGCGGTTCTTCACCTTCTCGCTGACGCGCTTGTCAAAGGAGTAGGCAGGGGTGTTTTCCTCTCTGGAATAGGCAAAACTGCCCAAACGCTCGAATTTCGTTTCTTTGATATAGGAAAGAAGCTCTTCAAAATCCGCTCCCGTTTCTCCGGGAAATCCCACCAGCGCCGTGGTGCGCAACACCATATCGGGCATGGCTTCTCTGAGCTTTTTCACGCTTTCTTTGATTACGGCGGCACCGCCGTGACGGTTCATCCGTGTCAGCACGCTTTGGCTGATGTGCTGAATGGGCATATCCATATAGTGCAGGATCCGGGGATACTTGGCCATGGTCTGCACCAAAGCGTCGGTGATCTTGTCGGGATAGCAGTAGAACAGGCGGATCCATTCAAAATCCGTGCCCTCATCCTCGCAAAGAGCACGAAGCAAACGGTCCAGGGCATATTCCCCGTAAAGATCCTCTCCGTAGCGGGTGGTATCCTGCGCCACCAGGCACAGTTCCTTCACTCCCATCTTCCGAAGAGTTCTGGCTTCCTCCAGAATATCCTCCATCTTGCGGGAACGGAAGCGCCCTCGGATCTGAGGAATGGCGCAATAGCTGCAACAGTTGTCGCAACCCTCGGCAATGCGAAGATACGCCGTGTATTCCGGGGTGGTCACCACCCGATCCCCCTCCAGACAAAGGGCTTCGGGGGCGGCGTTTCTTGCCACCTTTTCTCCCCGATACACCCGCTCCACGACGTCGCAGATGTCCTGCTCCTGCCCCAAAGCCAGCACGCCGTCTGCCTCGGGCAGGGAGGCGCAGATCTCGTCAAAATACCGCTGAGCCATACACCCCGTGACGATCACGCCCTTCAGAGAACGGTTCTCCTTGAGCCAATTCAGATCCAAGATCGCTTCAATGGATTCTTCCTTGGCGCTCTGAATAAAGGCGCAGGTGTTCACGATCATCACGTCGGCGTGGATGTCTTCCTCCACCACCTCATAGCCCGCGGCAACCACCTTGGCAAGCATCAGCTCCAGGTCCAATTGGTTCTTGGGGCAACCCAGGGAGATAAATCCCACCTTAATACTCATTGTTCTCTCCTACTCTTCCCCCGCCGCACAGCGCACCGCCTCTGCCGCCTGCTCAAAGGAGAAGCCCTTGGCAGTCAGCTTGCGAAACACCGCTTCCTTTTCCTTGTCGGTGCGGGGCGCCGCCAGGGTGCGGACAAAATCCCTTGCCCGCTGATGGTAATCAATCGTTTCTTGGCCAAACCGTTCCCGAAATTTTTCGCTAAAACGCCGCTTGATCAATTCCTCCCGAAGCTTTCTCTCCCCCCAGAACTTCCGTTCGCCTTCGCTGAGCAGAGCCTCGTAGCTTCTTTCTTCGTTGAGAAAGCCTTCTCGGTGAAGCCGTTTCACCACGGATTTGGCCGCCTCGTGATCCACGGGGCCGTACTTGCCGTCGATCAGCCGAAAATAGAGCCCCTGCGGCGTGGCGTCGCCGCAGGAAAGCTTCTTCATTGCCCGTCGGTACAGACGGAGCTCTTCTTCTGTCATTTGCCCCAGCCGTGCTTCTCAAGGAGCTCCACGATCTTGTCGTGGGGATCCAGAAGATCGCCCACGGAGGTGTTGTGGTTGATGGCCGCGATGATGTAGGCGATGTACTTGGAGCAATTCACCTCGAAATACCAGGGACGGCTCTTCAATTCGTCGCTGGCGTAGGTCAGGTTGGTGCAGAGCACGCCGTCCAGCAGACCGTCGGCGTAGGCCTTGTCAAACTTCTCCAAACCGTTGGTGAAGATACCGTAGGTCACGAAGGTGAAGATTCGGTTGGCCTTTCTCTTCTTCAGCTCCACGGCAATGTCCAGCACGGACTCGCCCGAGGAGATCATATCGTCGGAAATGAAAATGTCCATTCCCTCCACGTCTTCCCCCAGATACTCGTGGGCAACGATGGGGTTTCTTCCGCTTTCCAAACGGGAATAGTCTCTGCGCTTGTAGAACACGCCCAGCTTGGTTCCCAAAACGGAAGCGTAGTAAATGTTGCGGCTCATGGCGCCTTCGTCGGGGCTGACCACCATCAGCTTCTCTCTCTTGGGCGTAAAGCCGGGGATCTTTTTAAACAGAGTCTTCAGCACCTGGTAGTAGGGCATCACGTTGTCAAAGCCCATGAGGGGAATGGCGTTTTCCACTCGGGGATCGTGAGCGTCAAAGGTGATGATGTTGCTCACGCCCATCTGCTCCAGCTCCTGGAGGGCCATGGCGCAGTCAAGACTCTCTCGGTAAGTCTTTCTGTGCTGTCTTCCGCCGTAGAGCAAAGGCATGATCACGTTGATTCGGCACGCCTTGCCTCCCGCCGCGGAAATGATTCGCTTGAGATCCTGGAAATGATCGTCGGCAGACATGTGATGCTCCATTCCGAAGGAACGGTATTGGCAGCTGTAGTTGCCCACGTCCACCAGAATGTAAAGATCGTCGCCGCGAACGCTTTCCTTGATCAAGCCCTTGGCATCGCCGGAAGCAAAACGGGGGCAATCCGCTTCAATGAGAAAACCGTCGCAGTCAAACTTGGCCGCGTCTGCCATGTCCATCAAATAACCGTTGATCTGTTCCCCCAGCTTTTCCGCGCTTTTGAGGGTAATGATCTTCAAGGGAGCAAAACGCTCGGGAAGAGAAAAAATGTTGTCGCTGGTAATCTGTTCCACTGTCCTGTACCTCCGTGTCCTTTAATCCAGCTCGTCCAGACCGAGCTCGTCATCGTCGTCATCGTCGCCGTCCAGGGGCTCAAACTCCCCTGCCTTCGCCTTGGTGACGGCATCGTCCAGCTTCGTGTAGCCCGCGCGCACCAGCTTGTCGATCTCGTCGGCAACCTCTTTGTTCTCTTCCAGATACATTCGGGCGTTGTCTCTGCCCTGGGCGATCTTCTCCCCCTTGTAGCTGAACCAGGAGCCGCTCTTTTCGATGATGTCCATCATCACCGCCATGTCCAAAAGCTCGCCTGCGTAGCTGATTCCCTTGCCGTAAAGAATGTCAAACTCCGCCACCTTGAAGGGAGGCGCAACTTTGTTCTTGGCCACCTTGCACTTGGTGTGGTTGCCGATGACCTCGGTCTTGTTTTTCAACTGCTCGCCCTTGCGCACGTCGATGCGCACGGAAGCGTAAAAGCGAAGCGCCCGTCCGCCCGTGGTCACCTCGGGATTGCCGTAGACCACGCCCACCTTCTCTCGCAGCTGATTGATGAAGATGAGGATGCAGTTGGACTTGGAAATGGCGCCGGAGAGCTTTCTCATGGCCTGGCTCATCAGTCTGGCCTGGGCACCCACCACGGAAGCACCCATCTCCCCGTCGATCTCACTGCGGGGCACCAGAGCCGCCACGGAGTCCACCACCACAATGTCAATGGCGTCGGAGCGGATCAGCTCCTCAGCGATCTCCAAAGCCTGCTCCCCGTTGTCGGGTTGGCTCACCAAAAGATCGTCGATGCGCACGCCGATGGCCTTGGCGTACACGGGATCCAGGGCGTGTTCCGCATCGATAAAGGCCGCCTCGCCCCCCGCCTTCTGCACTTCGGCCACGGCGTGGAGAGCAAGAGTGGTCTTACCGGAGGATTCGGGCCCGTAGATCTCCACGATCCTTCCCCGGGGAAGTCCTCCGATGCCCAGCGCAAGATCCAGGCTCAAAGAGCCGGTGGACACCGCGCTCACGTTCATTTTCTGATTTTCGCCCAGCTTCATAATGGAGCCTTTTCCGTATTTCTTCTCGATCTGGCTCATGGCAGTGGCAATGGCTTTTTTCTTTCCTTGTTCCCCCGAATTTTCTCCGACGGACTTTTCTTTCTTCTCTTTTGCTGCCAACGTTTTGTCCCTGTCCTTTCCCGATTCTTTTCTCCCGCAAAGGTCCGCGGGCACAGAATTTCTACTATCCGTTTTATTATAACATATTGTGCGGCAATGTGCAAGAACGAATTGAAGTTTTTTCCCCTTTTTTCTTTTTCGAAAAAACCTCTTGCCATTTGATGAAAAATAGAGTATACTTGTCCCGAACCCAACAAAGGAGACGACGTTTATGTACGATATTATCATCGTGGGTGCGGGCCCCGCAGGCCTCACCGCCGCTATCTACGCCCGTCGGGCCAACAAAACCGTGTTGCTTTTGGACAAAGCCGCCTTCGGCGGACAAATGACCTTCTCCCCCAAGCTGGAGAACTACCCCGGCTTTGACTCGGTCAGCGGCACCGAGCTGGCAGATAAAATGGTCAGCCAAGTGCTGGAGCAGGGCGCCGAGGTGGAGATCGAGGCGGTGGAGCGGGTGGAAGCGGCCGACGGCGTGAAGCGGGTATACACCGAGGACGGCAACTGCTACGAGGCCAAGGCGCTCATCATTGCCGCAGGCGCCAAGCACCGTCACTTAGGAGTGGAAAACGAAGAAAAATTCATCGGCGACGGCATCAGCTTCTGCGCCGTGTGCGACGGTGCTTTTTATAAGGACAAGACCGTGGCCCTGGTGGGCGGCGGCAACTCCGCTCTCCAGGAGGCCGTGCTTCTCAGCGAGACCTGCAAAAAGGTCACCGTGATCCAGAATCTGGATTTTCTCACGGGAGAGGAAAAGCTGCAGAAGATCCTGAGAGAAAAGGACAACGTGGAGATCGTCACGGGCACCGTGGTGGACAAGGTCAACGATACCCCCGCCTTCACGGGCATCACCCTGCGCCGCACCGCCGACGGAGCCACCAGCCACCTTGCGGCAGACGGACTGTTCGTTGCCATCGGCCTGGATCCGGAAAACGGCATTTTCTCCGAGCTTTGCCAAATTGACCCGCGGGGCTACATTGCCGCGGGAGAAGATTGTCTGACCCAAACCCCCGGCGTGTTCGTGGCGGGGGATTGCCGCAGCAAGGCCATCCGTCAGATCACCACTGCCACCGCCGACGGCGCCGTTGCCGCGGTCAACGCCTGCAAATACATCGACACCCTTTGATCTGTTTTGACACAAAACAGCCCCCCGAGACATCCGCAGATGCCTCGGGGGCGTTGTTTTTTATCGCTTGATCTTCTTGGAGCTGGTCTTGGGGAAGGGCTCTTCCCGAATGACGATGTCCTTGATCTGCTTGTAGGGAGGAAGATCCGCCAACTGCTTGTCGATCGCAGCGCGAAGCTCTTCCATACTGACGGGATTCTCCATATACACCTCGGCGCTGAGAGCAACCTCCTCGCCGTGCTCGTTCTTCACGCCCCGCACCACCACTTCGGTCACGACGGGAGCGCTCATGATGTAATTCTCCATCTCCTCGGGATAAATATTTTTGCCGTTGGAGAGCACGATGAGATTTTTCTTTCTGCCCGTGATGATCAGCTCGTCGTCCTCGGTGATCTTTCCGTAGTCGCCGGTGTAGAACCATCCGTCCTTCAACACCTCGGCGGTCTTTTCGGGGTTCTTGTAGTAGCCCAGCATCACGGTCTTGCCCTTCACGCAGATCTCGCCGATGCCTTCTTCATTGGGCTCGTCGATCTTCCACTCCACACAGGCCAGGCGTTTGCCCGCACTCTTATAGTTGGTGGCACCCATGGGGTTCACGCACACCAAGGGCGAGCACTCGGTGATGCCGTAGCCTGCGGAAAGGGGCATCCCGATGTCGTCAAAGAACTGGGCGATCTCGGGACGGATGGGCGCGCCGCCGCACACCAACTGTCTCAGATTGCCGCCGAAGCCGTTATACACGGAAGCAAAAAGCTTTCTTCTGGCGTCAATGCCGATCTTTCTCAAGAAGCGGCTGAGCTTAATCAGAAGCTTGAAGGCCTTTTCCTTGCCCTCTTTTTTTACCTTGTTGTTCACTGCGGTGTAGAACAGCTCCGCCACGGCGGGAACCACCATCATATAATCGGGCTTGAACAGATTCAGATTGGCCACCACCGCCTTCAACTGATCGTTGATGGCCAGATTGGCACCGTAATGAATGCTCACCAAAATGTCCACCACCGCGGCGTAGCTGTGATGGTAGGGCAAAATGGAAAGACCTCTGTCGTAAATATGAGCCACGTTCAGACCGTGATATACCAAATTCACCAGATTGCTCTCCGTGAGCATCACGCCCTTGGCAACGCCCGTGGTGCCGGAGGTATACACCAACAGCTTCAAGGCGTGGGGATCGTTTGTCATGGCGCAGTATGCGCTCTTGTCCATCTCCTCCCCGGACTTGAGGAGCTTCCGATAGGAAAGAACGCCGTCCTTGTCCTCTTCGTAGTCAAAGCAGATCACCGTTTTCAGCGCGGGCAAGCGATCCTTCACCGCGTTAACGGTTTCCAGATTCTTTTTCCCCACGAACAGCACGGTGCTGTCGCTGTTGTTGAACAGATCGGCAAAATCATCTGCGGGCAGATCCTTGTCCAGAGGAACGAACACGCTGTCGGACATCAAAACGGTCAGATAGGCCTCGATCCACTCGTAGCGGTTCTCACAGTAGCAGGCAACGTGGGTCTTTTCCACGCCCATGGCCGTCAAAGCGGCGCCCAGCGCCTCGGTCTTTTCCTTGAACTGCGCGTAGCTCACCTGAGCCACCTCGGTCTTGCTCAGCTTATACTGAAACGCAACGGAAGAGCCGTAATCGGCGGCGGCATCTGCGATCATTTGCCGAATGGTGTCAAAGGGCTTGTTGGGTCTTCTCACATATTTCATTGCGCCAGCTCCTCCACGTAATCGCAAAGATCCTTCACGGTCACCAGCTTCTTCAGTCGGTCCTCGTCCATTTCAATGTCGAAGGCATTCTCCAGGGCCATAATAGCGTTGATAAAGGAAATGGAATCAACGCCCAGATCGGCGCTGATCTTGGTGTCGGGAGCCACGAGAGCGGCGTCCACTCCCACCTCTTCCACAATGATTGCTTTGATTTTCTCGAACATGGTTTCTTTTCTCCTTTTATGTGAAAATTTATTTGGCGGTTATCCGTTGAGCTTCTTCAGCTCTTCTTCCTCCAGCTGGCGGTAGGCCACCTTGCCCACCAGAGTCTTGGGAAGCTGCTCTCGGAATTCAATGTCGTAGGGAAGTGCGTAGCGGGCAATGTTTTTCCTGCAGTATTCCATCAAAATCGCCTTGGTCTCTTCGTTGGCCTCCACGCCGGATTTCAGCATCACGAAAGCCTTTACCTTCTGCACCTTCAAGCGATCGGGCACGCCGATGATACAGCTCATCTGCACCAGCTCGTGGGCATCCAGAACGTTCTCCAATTGAGAGGGATACACGTTGTAGCCGCTGGTGATGATCATTCGCTTGATCCGCTGGCGGAAGTACACAAAGCCTTCCTCGTCCATCTTTCCCAAGTCTCCCGTGTGCACCCAAGTTCTGCCGTCGGCGTGGACCTTCAAGGTGTCAGCGGTCTCCTGAGGGTGCTTCAGATAGCCCATCATCACCGAAGGGCCCGACAGACAGATCTCGCCGTCCTCCCCATAGGGCACCTCGTCGGTGGTGCCGGGGGCAACGATCTTATAATAGGTGTCGGGGAAGGGCTGGCCGATGCTTCCTTCCTTTGCCAGGTGCAAGGGAGTCAAACAGCTTGCGGTCACGCACTCGGTGGTGCCGTAGCCCTCTCTCACCTTAATGTCACAGCCGTGATCGGCAAGAAACTTGTCAAAGCGCTTTTTCAGCTCCACGGACAGGCTGTCGCCGCCGCTGAACACGCCCTTTAAGCAGCTCAGATCCTGCCCCTCCATCGCCTCTTGGCGAAGCAAGGCTTCAAAGAGGGTGGGCACGCCTGCAATGAAATTGCAACGGTGCTTCAGAAGAAGCTTGGCGTAGCTTTCGGGAGTGAAACGGGGCACCAGCACGCAGCGTCCCCCGTTGGCCAGCATGGAGTGAATGCTCACGCCCAGGCCGAAGCCGTGGAACATGGGCATGGCGGCAAGCATTTTATCCCCCGGGCAGAACATGGGGTTGGTGGCCACCACCTGGGCGGCCAAGGCGTTGAAGTTGAGGTTAGAGAGCATAATGCCCTTGCTGACACCGGTGGTGCCGCCGCTGAAGAGGATCACCGCCAGCTCCTCGGGCTTCTTGTTGATGCGCCAGGAGTCATCCGCCTCTTTTGCCTTCTTCATCAGATCCTTCCACCAAAGAACGGGCGCATCCTTTTTCACCTTGCGGATCTTTCTGCCCTCGGTGAGCAGATAGCCCGTTTTCAAGGGCTGGGGAAGAAAATCCTTCATGGATGCCAAAATCAGCGTGTTCAGCTTGATCTTATCGGCAATGGCTTCAAACTTGTAGTAGAACTGATCCAGCGTGATGGCCGCAACGCTCTCAGCCTCGTTCACGTAGAAAGCGATCTCGTTTTCTCCCGACAGGGGATGGATCATACTGGCCACGGCGCCCACGGCGTTGATGGCGTAGAAAACGATCAAAGTCTGGGGGCAGTTGGGCATACACACCGTCACGGTGTCGTTTTCCTTAACACCCACGGCGCTCAGCGCCTTGGCGCATTGGTGCACCTGACGGACGAATTGCTCGTAGGTGGCTTTGGCGCCCATAAAATCGTAGGCGATCAGATCGGGATGCTTTTGAGCAATATCCTCCACCGCTTGAAGCATCGATCCTTGATGATACGCAAGATGAAAGGGAACCTCTCCGTAATTGGAGAGCCAGGGGGTTTTGGTTTCTTCCATAACGGTCTCCTCTTTTCCGATTTATAAAAACGCTTTCAGTGTTTCATCCACCGCCGCAACGCTTTCCTCCAGCAGGGCGGGATGCTCCAGAATGGCCTTCAACAGTTTCACGCTCTTGGCGTAGTAGTAGCCGTCGGCAATGCGCTCGTCCAAGGTGATGCTCAAATCCAGCGTTTCCTTCATTTGGAAGCTGCCGTCGTCGCAAAACACGGGAGTCTTTTTCTTCTCGCTGATGATCACAAACACGCTGTTGGTGCCCCAGTTGGCCAGATGATGGTACTCCGCCTTCATCTTGATGCTTCCCAGGTTGCTCACGAACACCGTGGAATAATAGGGGTCATCCTTCATCAGCGCCTTGGGATACCAGCCGTGATAGTCCAGCCACCTCAGAACGCCCACCACCGCCTTGATGATACAGCGGGGAAGCTTCACCAGGACGTCCATAACGTCGGTGGCGCCGTCCTGCTTGTTTTCCTTTCTCACCCGAGTAACGAATTTTTCAATTTTGGAATGGATCTGCTCCAAGGGGGAAACGTCGCTTTCGGGATCCACCCGCACGATGCACAGCGCCTCGTCGGAATGATCCTCAAAGCGGCGCTTGGCGGTGAAGGAAAGGCTCAGCTCGTTTCTCTCGTAAAGCTTCTTGCCCGCGTAAAAACGGTTGAGCTTGGGGCGCAGGGCAATGGTTTTGGCAATGGCGGCGCAGATCACGTGGAAAAAGGTGTACTTAAAATCGGGCATGGGGTCGTTCTTTTTTGCCAGATATTCGTTCACGGCGCTCAGATCAACGGTCTCGGTCACCACCGCCTCGTTATCCGCGCGGTTGGGGAGAATATAGGGCATGAAACGGTGCATGGTGTCTGCGTTTCTCACAAGCTTGCCGTCTTTTCGGTCGCCCAAGCGCTTTTTGCGTTCTTTCATTTCTCTTTCCTCTCAAATGTCTTTTTGTTTTCGCGCCCTTCCTTGCGTTGGCGCTGATAGGCAACGGTCAGCGCCGCCAGGCGCTTTGCAATCAAGGCAAACCCCACCAACAGGCCGAACACCGCGATCCAAACAAGGATGCTGATGCGCCACACGGGGCTTTGGGGCATCCAATGGGTGAAAATGTTGAAAATAAAAAATCCGAAAAACAAAATGGCCAAATACACCAAGAGCACACCCGTGCGGGATTTATGGCTCAAACGGAAGGCAAAAAACCAACCGCACACCGCCGCGGCGGAAAAAATGAGATATTTGAGAATATAAACCGCCGGCGCTTCCAGAACGGCGCCATTGAAGCCGGGCGCGCTCCATTCTCCTCCGATCACCGCCCACAGCCACAGCGCGGGAAGAAGAGCACCCATCACCGCAAAGATCCAGGCCAAGATCAGAAACACACCCTCTGCGGCGGAACGGCGGGGAGAATTTTTCACCAGCTCCTTGCAGAAGCTTTTGTAATCGTTGCCGATGGCATCAAGAAAGGACTCGCCCCGCTTCTGACATTCCAGAGCCATGCCCGCAATGTCGCCCAGAAGCTCGCTTTGCGCCACCTCGTTGAGATAGCGGCCCTCCAGATACAACCGGATCTTGCGCACCAGTTTTTTGTTTTCCTCGTTGAGCTGACGAAAACAGCTCTTATATTCGGCGTTCATGTTTCTCCCTCCCCTTGCGTGATGTTATTCACCGATCGGTACAGCTTGTCCCAGGAGTCCTCAAAGCTTTTCAAGTACTCCTTGCCCGATTCGGTGATGGTGAAATATTTTCGTTTGGGCCCCAAGGGAGAGGGAAGCAGCGTGGAGCGGATGCCCCCCTGCTTTTCCAGGCGCAGCAGCAAAGGATAAATGGTGCCCTCGCTCAAATCGTCAAACCCGTTTTTCTTCAAGTGCTCCATGATCTCATAGCCGTAGGTGGTGCGAAGAGAGATGATCTTGAGAATACAGCCCTCCAGCGTTCCCTTCATCAATTGAGATTTGTCAAAAATCATACGCCGCTCCGTCACTACTTTGTAATACGATGTACCACTGTATTGTAACACAAAGTAGCTCCTTTGTCAAGCACTTTGTTTTTTCGCCAAAATAAAAAACGGCAGGGGAGACCCCTTCGTCTCCCTTGCCGCCTTCGGTTTATTTTTTGTTTTCGTTGAGCCACGCGCCCATGGGAATGGCAAACAGATTCCAGTTTTGGAAGCCGGGATTGTTCACGGGCTCGCCGCTTTCGGGATCGTAATACTCGTGCATTTGGCCGCACTGAGCAACGTCTTTGCCGAAGAGGGTCACCGTTTTTTCGGCCAGCTCCCTTGCTTCACGGATAAACCCGTATTTCACAAGGCCGTCAAACACCATATAGTTGGAAATGCCCCAGATCGGCCCCAGCCAACAGGAGGGATTGCCCGATTTTTTAATGGTGTACATCTTTTCATATTTGGAAAGGGTGCGCACGCCGTAGGGCGCCCAAAAGGCCTTTTCGTCCAACAGGTTTTCCTTCACCATACGCTGGGCCTGCTCGGGCGTGGCAATGCCGCTCCACAGGGCCATAAAGCCCGACCAACAGCCGATGCGCTGGATCAGCGTGTCCCAATGGCGGGGAGCGCCCTCGTGCAGGGTGGAATTGGGGTCAACGGGAAGGAGATTCAAGTCGGCGCTGTAGTAAAACCCGTCTTTTTCGTCATAGCAATGCTCTCTCACGGCCGCTTTCAGGTGTTGCGCTTCTTCCTTATAAAAAGCAACGTCCACCCCCAAAATCTCTCCCAGATAGCACACCGCCTCCAGCTCTTTAAACATCATACAGTTGAGGTAGATGGAAGCGGAGCTGCGGAAGGGGCGGTAATAGGTGCAGGGATCGTTATCCACGCCGATGGCACAGTCGTTGATCCAGAAATACAGCCCGCTTTCGTGGCGCTGATTGTGATAATAATAATCCATAAATTTCAGCAGCTTGGAAAAATGCGGGCGCAGCCACTCCGCGTCGCCGTGATAGCTTTCCACGATAAACGCCGCGTGTTGGGCCAGGCAGGGCTTATGGACGTTGCCGTTTTTGCCGCCGTCAAAGTTATACCACTCCGCCTTCGGGGTGATAAAAATGGGCATTTTGCCGTCTTCATCCATGTGGTCAAGAAAATTGAGCACACAGCCTTTTTCGTATTCGGAAATATCGTCTTTCACAAAGGTCTTCAGCGCCAGATTCGTCAGCCAACTGTCCCAATCCCAAAGGCAGTTGGAATAAACGCTGCCGGGAACGATGAATTTGTATTTCAAAATCCCGTCCGGCTCACGAAACATTTGGCGGTAGTTCTCGTTGGCATACGCTAAAATAGCAGAATAATGCTCCATTGACTCATCCTCTTTTCTCGTTTTTTCCATTTTACCACAAGCAAAGCCTTTTGTCACCCGTTTTCATAAAAAGAGCCGCAGTTTTTTCTGCGGCTTTTGGGGGGTTGCTTTATTGCTCCAGCGCGGTGTTCAGCACGGTGAAAATATTCTCGGCAAACACGATCTCCAGCGCGTTTTTCACGCTCTCATCCACCTCGTCCAGATCGTTTTCGTTTTCCTTGGGAATCACCACGGTCTTCACCCCCGCGGCATGGGCGGCGGCAAGCTTTTCTCTCAGCCCGCCGATGGCCAGCACCCGTCCCCGCAGGGTGATCTCTCCGGTCATGGCCACGTCGTTTCTCACGGGGCGCCCCGACAGCTCCGACACCAGGGCCGTCACCACCGTCACTCCCGCACTGGGACCGTCCTTGGGCACGGCACCCTCGGGGAAGTGCACGTGCAGATCCAGGTTCTTATAAAACTGTGCGTCTTCAATGCGAAATTCTTCTCTGTGCTTGCGGATGAGGCTCAGCGCGGCGCGGACGGATTCCTTCATCACGTCGCCCAAAGAGCCCGTAAGCTCCAGCTTGCCCGTACCGGGCACGGAGAGCACCTCCGCCTTTAAAAGCGTTCCTCCCGCCATGGTCCAGGCCAGTCCGTTCACCACGCCCACGGTGGGCTTTTCCTCGGTGCGGTCCTTTTTTACCTGCTTTTTGCCCAGAAACTCCGTGAGATTTCTGGTGCTCACGCTCACGGACGGGGCGTTTTCCTCCACCACCCTCCGCGCCGCCTTGCGGCACAGCTTTGCCATCTGACGGTCCAGACTTCTCACGCCCTGCTCCCTGGTGTAGCTCTCCACGGTTTCTAAGATCGCCGCGTCGCTCACCCGAAGGATCTTCCGATCCAGACCGTGGCGCTCCATCTGCTTGGGCAGAAGGTGCTTTTTGCAGATGGCCAGCTTCTCGGCGGGGGTGTAGCCGGGAACGTTGAGGATCTCCAGTCGGTCCAACAGCGCCGAGGGAATGGTGTCGGCGGTGTTGGCGGTGGCAAGAAACACACAGCGGGAAAGATCCACGGGAAGCTCAATGAAGTGATCCCGAAAGGCGTGGTTCTGCTCGGAATCCAGCACCTCCAGCAAAGCGGCGCCGGGGTCGCCGTGGGAATCCCGGGTGAGCTTGTCCAGCTCGTCCAGAGCAATCACGGGGTTCATGGTGCCCGCCTGCTTCAAAGCGTTAATGATCCGTCCGGGCATGGAGCCGATGTAGGTCTTTCTGTGGCCGCGGATGTCTGCCTCGTCTCTCACGCCGCCCAGGGATACTCTCACGTATTTTCTGCCCAAGGCACGGGCAATGGAAGCGCCGATGGAGGTTTTTCCCACGCCGGGCGCACCCACCAGGCACAAAATCTGCCCCTTATCTTCGGTGACCAGCTTCTTGGCGGCAATGTATTCCAAGATCCGCTCCTTCACCTTTTCCATGCCCTCGTGATCCTTTTCCAGGATCTTCTTGGCTCTGGCCACGTCCAGCCGATCGTGGGAATACTTTTCCCAGGGAAGCTCCAGGCATTCCTCCACGTAACTGCGGATGAGACTGGCTTCCGAGGAGCCGAAGGGCATTCGGGACAGCTTTTTCACCTGATCCTCCAGCTTTTTGCGGATGTTTTCGGGGAGCGGGGTTTTGGAGATCTTGTCGGTGAGCTCGTCCACGTCGCTGTAAAGATCGTCCTTGGGGCCGCCCAGCTCGTTTTGGATCACCTTCAATTGCTCCTGGAGATAATAATCTCTCTGGTGGCGGTCAATGTTCTCCTTCACCTTGGAGGCAATGGAGTTTTCCAGCATCAGGATCTGCGTTTCCTGCTCCAGGATCTCCAACAAAACGCGAATGCGCACCATGGGATCAAACTGGGCTAAGATGCGGGCCTTGTCCTCCAGCTTAAAGAGAAAGTTAGAGGCAACGTAATCGGCCAGCATGCCCGTGTCGGTAAGAGCGTGCACCGCGGCCATCACGTCGGGAGAAAGCTTGGGAGCGTGGCGGGTATATTCCTTCAGCGCCTTCAGACAACGGCGGCGCAGGGCCTCCGCCCGCAGAGTCCCGTCGTCAAAGAGCACTTCTTTTTTATACACCTGCGCCGTCAGCACGCCGTCCTTATCGTAGGCGGCGTCGGCAAGCTCTGCGCGAAAATAGCAGTCGCAGATCACGCGGTATTCCCTGTCGGGAAGCTTCAGCGATTGCTTAAGCTTGGCCACGGTGCCCACGGGATACAGCCCCGCCTCCAGGGGATCCTCTTCCTCAGCGGAGCGCTGGGGCACCAAAAACACCAATCCCTTTTGGGCCTTGGCCGCTTCCACCGCCGCCACGTCACAGGGGCGGGTCACCTCAAAGCTGAGGGGGATCTGAGGGAAGGCCGCCAAATTGCGGGTGGCGATCACGGGGAGGGTGAGTTTTTCAATTTTTTCTATGTAACGGGACATAATTCCTCCGAAATTCACTGGCTTTTTTCGGGCGCAAAGGCCCGGGAGCATATAGTATATCACAGTCTTTGAAAAAAATCATTAATTTTCTTGAAATTTTTCGTTTTTTCGTTGCTTTTGTTTTCAAGGACGGGTATAATGGAGGAAAGAAAGAGAAAAACCACTTTCACAAGGCAGGAAAAACACCATGAATTTAAACAACGTTGAACTGACCCTCACCGCGGGTCTGCCCTCTCAGCTTGTAAAAGACGGTCTGCCCCAGATCGCCTTTTCGGGCCGTTCCAACGTGGGCAAAAGCTCGCTGATCAATAAGATCTTAAAGCGCAAGGCTCTGGCAAGAACCTCCGCCCAACCGGGAAAGACCGTCACCGTGAATTATTACACCGTGGACCATCAGCTCTCTTTGGTGGATCTTCCCGGCTACGGCTACGCCAAGCGCAGTGAAAGCCAGAAGAGAAGCTGGTCGAAGCTGGTGGACGGATATTTCGGCGGCAATTCGGCCTTAAAACTGGTGGTTCAGCTCATTGATCTGAAGGTGGGCATCACCAAGGACGACGCCGTGATGCTGGACTGGCTGTATGAGACCCGCACGCCCTTTGTGATCGTGGCCACCAAGGCGGATAAGCTCAACGCCACCAACCGCAAGAAAAACCTGCAGGCCTTGAAGGATCACGAGCTGGTGCCCGACGACGTGGAAGTGATCCCCTTTTCCGCTTTGAAGGGAGAAGGCACGGAAGAGATCCGAAATCTGCTTTTTTCTTTTGAGTAAACAATGAAAAACGAGCCATACTATGGAAAAGAATCTTTTTTCCGAGGTGCTTATGGCTCAAAACAACGCCGCCTCCCCCGCGGGAGGAATTCTCATCTGCTGTAAGGGCGCGGGGCAGATCCTCGTTCAGGGGGAAAACTGTCCCGATCTCACCCTGTGGTGCGATATGGACCCCAAAAGCAGTTTGTTTTTTTCCAGTATCGGGGAGAACAGCGCGATGCTGTGTCTGAATCGGAGCGTTGAGTTGAAAAACGGCACGCTGGAGCCCCAGGAACGGCGGGTGGCCTACGATCCCCGAAAAAGCGTGGGGGAAAATCTGCTTCATTGCGCCGCAGAGTGGATCGGCACGGCGGCAGGGGAGCGCACAAAGGAGAGTTAAAAGCCATGACAGCGACAGAGAAGATCCGCAAAAGCTTTTCCTTCTCGGGAGAAGAGTTTGCGGCGTTTTTTTGCCCGCCTGAGGATCGCTTTTGTGCCCCCTCTCCCTCTGCCGCCCTGCTCCAACGGGCGCAAAACAAATTTAAAAACGCCATGGAAGGCAAGGAAAACTTCTCCTTCTCCCCTCTCGTCAATTATCGCGCCCAAAGCGGGGGCATCGCTTTGGAATTGGATCTCACTTGCCACGGCGCCGAAAAACAAGGGGACTCCCTCTGCCTTTGGGGGCTCTTCTTTGCTCCCCGGGATCCCCTGAGGGAGGCGGCGTGCCGTTTGGCCTGCGCCGTGCTCTGCCGTAAGCGCAATTTGCATCAAATCACGCTTAAAAAAGCCCTGTTCGACCCCCTGTCGGGACGGCTCTCCTTTGGGGAACAAGTGCTTTCCCGAGAGGAGCTGAACGCCTTTTTGGACGCCGCCCTTTTGCGCGCCTTCCGTTTGTTGCAGGCGGTGTGTCCCCAAGAGGGCACACTGCGCTTTCCCTATCCCTCTCTGCGGGAGGGTCAGCGGGAGCTGATGGAGGAGTGCTACGCCGCCCTGCGGGAAAAACGCTCCCTGATGGTCTGCGCTCCCACGGGCTTGGGCAAGACCCTTTCCTTTCTCTATCCCGCCTTGAAGGGCGTGGAAAAGGGAAGGGCAAGCCGCGTGCTGTTTCTCACCCCCAAGGGCTCCACCCAACGGCAGATCGCCCGCGCCGCCCAGACACTCAACTCCTCCCCCCGCGTCCACCGTTGCATCGTTCTCTTTGCCCGCCGCAGTGCCTGTGTGAGCGGCGGCCGATGCTTGAAGGAAAACTGCCCCCTCTCCCGCGGCAGCGGAGAGCGCCTGGAAGGGGCGCTCACGGCCCTCTTTTCCCGTTACGACTGTCTGTTCCCCGCCCATCTGCGCACCGTGGCGGAGGAATTTTCCCTTTGCCCCTTCTTTTTGAGCCAAATGGCCGCCCGCCTGTGCGACGTGGTCGTGGGAGATTATAATTTCGTGTTCGATCCCAAGGCGCGCCTGGACACCCTTGCCGACGGCAAGGCTCTTTTGCTGGTGGACGAGGCCCACAACCTTCCCGACCGAGTCAGCCAAAGCCTGTCCTTTGCCCTCACCCCCGAGCTCTGCCAAGCCCTGCGGGAGCGATTTCCCCAAGCCTCCCCTCGCGCCCAAGAGGCCTTTGCCCTTTTGGAGCAGGGCTTTGCCCGCCGAAGAAAGCGCCTCTCCCTGGGCGGCGACGCCTTTTCCCTTCGCCCACCCGTGAAAACCGCCAAGGCCTGCCGCCTTCTTTTTTCCGCTCTGCGCCCCCTGTGGAACGGAGAGGACGAAGAAGCGGGAGAGCTTCTCTATGCCCTGCGGGGCTTTGCTTCGGCCTGCCAAGCCTTTGAGCGGGGCTACGTTTGTTCCGTGGGGGAGGACGGAAGCCTTACGCTCTGCCTGGCCGATCCTTCTTCCCACATTCGCCAAAGCACCGAAGGGTTTTTATCCGCGGTGTATTTCAGCGCCACCCTTTTGCCCCAGGAGTATTTCTTCTCCGCCTTAGGCGGCACCCAAAAGGATCGTTTCTTTGAAGCCGCCTCCCCCTTTGATCCCTCCCGCCTTCTCATTTGCAAATGCCCCGTGAACACCACCCTGTCCCATCGGGGGGAAAGCCTGCGCCCGCTCACCAAGCTGTTTGCCGCCGCTTGCAAGGGGCAAAGCCGAGTGCTGGCCTTCTTCCCCTCTTTTGAATATCTTCAGCGGGCCGAAAGCGCCCTTGGTGCCTTTTTGCCGGGGGTGACCCTCCTTTCTCAACGCCCGGGAATGAAGGACGAGGAGCGAAGAGCGTTTCTCGCCCGCATGGATCAAGGGGACGGGGAAAAGACCCTGCTGGGGCTGTGCGTATTGGGGGGACTCTTTGCCGAGGGCGTGGAGCTGGAACACCGAGGGCTGGACGGCGTGATCGTGGTGGGCACGGGAATGGCGCCTCCTTCCCCCGAAAAAGAAGCGGCCACCCTCTATTACACCGAGAACGGACGGGACGGCAAGGCCTATTCCTATGCCCTGCCCGGCTTCCACAAGGTGTTGCAGGCGGCGGGAAGAGTGATCCGCAAGGAGGAGGATCGGGGCTTTGTGATCCTCTGCGACAAGCGCTACGCCGACGGCTCCTTTGACTCTCTTTTTCCCGCCCATTGGAACGAGGGCGTGGTGTGCGCCACCCCGGGAGAGCTTTCCGAAGCCCTTCGCCGTTTTCGGACGGAAGAATAAAATTTTGAAAAACCTCTTGACAAAATCCCTTCCCGGGGGTACAATGAACGAAACCGCAGAAGAAGAGGTAGTAGCTTTTTTCAGCTCCTTTCAGAGAGCCGCCGTTGGTGTGAGCGCGGCAAGGATCCAAAAAGCGAATGGACTTCGGAGGGCAATCACAAACGAAAGGCCGCGGCTTTTCGGAGTATGGGCGACGGAGAGGACACTCCGTAATCAAAGGTCGGCATATCGAGAGTGTATGCGTAAGGGGGCGCGAAAGCGTCAATCAGGGTGGCACCGCGGATAAAGAGGCTTTATTCGTCCTTGACAGAATTCTGTCGGGGGCGTCTTTTGTTTTTTGCCGCTCCCGAAAAAACTACCTTTCAGGAGGAACCATCATGCAATTCAACGGCGTGGATTTTGACACCTATTTTAAGCACTACCCCGACGAGAAGGGATACTTCGGCAAATTCGGCGGCTCCTTTGTGAACGACGATCTGAAAAAAGCCATGGAGGAGATCACCGAGGCGTATTTTACCATCTGCAAATCCTCAAAATTCATCAGCGAGCTTCGCCGCATCCGCAAGGAATTCCAGGGCAGACCCACTCCCATTTCCTATCTGGAGCGCCTGTCGGAAAAGCTGGGCAACGTCCAGCTTTACGTGAAGCGGGAAGATCTCAACCACACGGGCGCCCATAAGCTCAACCACTGCATGGGTGAGGCGCTTTTGGCCAAATACATGGGCAAAAAGAAGCTCATTGCGGAAACGGGCGCAGGTCAGCACGGCGTTGCTCTTGCCACCGCCGCCGCCTATTTCGGCCTGGAGTGCGACATTTACATGGGCTCCGTTGACATTAAAAAGCAAGCGCCCAACGTGGCCAGAATGAAGATCCTCGGCGCCAACGTGGTGGAGGTGACTCACGGTCTTGCCACTCTGAAAGAAGCGGTGGACGCCGCCTTCGAGGCCTACGCCAAGGATTATGAAAACTCCATCTATTGCATCGGCTCCGTGGTGGGCCCCCATCCCTTCCCCATGATGGTGAGAGATTTCCAAAGCGTGGTGGGCATTGAGGCCAGAGAGCAGTTTGTGTCCATGACCGGGGAGC
>JAZNGI010000138.1:0-4282 GCA_045576375.1 Eubacteriales bacterium | reverse complement strand
CTAGTATTCCTTGACCACCCCTGCATTATACCACGGACAGAAGAAAAAGTCAAGCCCTTTTCAAAGTTTTTTTAAAAAGAGAACGCCCAAGAAAAAGGCGCCCTTGGGGAAGG
Source organism: Eubacteriales bacterium (assembly GCA_045576375.1). Taxonomy (GTDB): domain Bacteria; phylum Bacillota; class Clostridia; order Oscillospirales; family SIG627; genus SIG685. The sequence continues at coordinate 4,169 of JAZNGI010000138.1, read as the reverse complement.
GCGCCCGAAACGTTTGATTTACTGCCGCTTTACGATGCGGTCCAAAGCCTTGACAATGCAATCCGCCGGAATCACGCCGCGCAACGCGGTTAAAGGATACACCGAGCTGTTCTTGCCGATGACCGTACCCGGGTTGAGCACACAACCGCAGCCCACGTCTGCACCGTCGGCCAAAAACGCGCCCACCTTTCGCAGCCCCGTTTCATAGCGCTCCTCTGCGCAGATCACCACCGATTTTTTATCGGACTTGAGATTGGAGCAGATGCTTCCCGCGCCCATGTGAGAAAAGTTTCCCAGAACGGAATCGCCCACGTAGTTATAGTGAGGCACCTGAACCTTGGTGAGCAAAATGCAATTCTTCAGCTCCGAGGAGTTGCCGATCACACAGTTTTCCCCCGTGATCACGCTCCCTCTCAGAAAGGCACCGGGACGGATCTCCGTGCCCTTTCCGATGACGGCGGGCCCTTCCAACGTGGCGGTGGAAGCGATCTTCACGCCCTCCCCCACCAAAACGCCTTCCTTGAGAAGGGTGAAGCCCTCCAGACCCTCTTGCACCAATCGGCTCACGTAGTCTTTGATCTTGGGCAACAGCTCCCAGGGATATTCACAGCCCTCAAACAAACCTTCCATATAGGCGGGCACGGGGCCGTACAGTTCACTGATCTTCACCAATTTACGCAACGCCGTGTCCTCCTTCAAGAATAGCGGAAACGATCCGCTTCACAAACTCTTCTGCCGCTTCCTTGGTGGCGGCCTCCACCATCACGCGGATCACAGGCTCGGTGCCGCTTTCTCTCAACAGCACTCTTCCCTCTCCGCCGATCTCCTTTTCCACCTGGGCCAACACTTCACGCACCGAAGCGTCTTCCCGTGCCTGAGCCTTGTCCTTCACCCGAATGCTTTCCATATATTGAGGATAGCATTTGATGGGCTGAGTCAAAGCGCTCAGAGACATCTTAGAGTCGCAGATCTCCTCGGTGAGCATGATCGCCGTGAGCAATCCGTCACCCGTGGTAGCGTATTTTCTCATAATGATATGACCCGACTGCTCGCCGCCTAAAACGAAATCGTTTTGCTGCATGCACTCGTACACAAAACGGTCGCCCACCTTGGTCTGCTCGCAACGGATGCCGATCTTATTCAGACTGGCCACGAAACCGCTGTTGGACATTACGGTAGTCACCACGGTGTCGCCGTTGAGAATGCCGCGGGATTTCAGACGCTTTGCCAAAAGATAGATGATGGCGTCGCCGTCCACCAGGTTGCCCTTTTCATCCACGGCCAGGCAGCGGTCGGCATCGCCGTCAAAGGCAAAGCCCAGATCCAGGTGCTTTTCCAGCACCAGCTTTTGCAGTCTCTCAATGTGGGTGGAACCGCAATCCTGGTTCACGTTCAACCCATCGGGCTCGTTGCCGATCACGTAGGTCTGAGCACCCAAAGCGCTGAACACGGAATTGGCGATCATCCAGGAGGCGCCGTTGGCGCAGTCCAGACCGATCTTCAATCGCTTATAGGAGTTGGCGGCCACGGAGATGAGATAGCCGATATAGCGGTTTCTTCCCGAAGAATAATCGTAGATACAGCCGATCTTGGACTGCTGTGCCAAAGGAAGATCGTCTCCCTCCACACCCAAAGCCGCCAGATCATCGTCCAGATACGCCTCGATCAAAGCGGTGGTGGCATCGTCCAGCTTTTCTCCGAAGCTGTTGATGACCTTGATGCCGTTGTCGTAAAAGGGATTGTGGGAAGCGGTGATCATGATACCGCAGTCAAACCCGTCCTGGCGGGTAATGTAGGACACACTGGGGGTGGGAGTCACGTGGAGCATATAAGCGTCCGCGCCCGAGGCGGTGATGCCCGCCACCAGGGAATACTCAATCATATAGCTGGAACGGCGGGTGTCCTTGCCCACCACGATCTTGGGGCGGTAGCCCGGCTTGGCACGGTCGCACAGAGGGGAGGAAAAATACCAACCCAAAAATCTGCCCACGCGGTAAGCCTGCATGGAAGTGAGCCCGGCGTTGGCCTCACCCCGAAATCCGTCGGTTCCGAAATATTTGTTCTTCTTTTTCTCTCCGGAAAACTGCTTTTTCAGCTCCATGGTCTCCCGAAGAAGCTCGTCGGTAGTGATCTGGAAAAGCTCTGCCAATTGCAGGATCTTGTCAATCTGGGGAAGCATCTGATCCATTTCCCATTTGGAAACGGACTGCCGAGAAACGCCCAGCGTTTGTGCAAGCTCCTCCTGCGAAATGCCCGCTCCGTTTCTCAGGCGAATGATTTTTTGACCCAGTGTCATACCTGCCTCCTTATCTACTCTTTGTGAGTTTCATTTTTGTATCTTCTATTATAGCAGATATTTTCTTTCTTGACAAGCAATCCTCCGTGGAAGTTTTTCGCAACAAAGGGTTGCTTTTTTCTTGTTTTTTCTCTTTTTTTCTTCGTTTTTGTAAGGAGTAATTCAAAATCGCAAAGAAAAGTTTACAAAACGGTGTTACAGCTCCAGCTTCAGATCCTCGTCCTTGATCCAGCCGAGCTTTTTCATCAACGAAGAAAAGATCAGCGAAAGAACGGCGGGCAACACCACGCAGATCAGCACCAGACCCAGCCAGAACATCACGCCCTTTTGCTCCGTGGAGGAAACGATCCCCAAGGGACCCACCAGGCCGCAGGTGCCCATCCCCGCGCTGACGCCGTTGCACTCCAGCCGAAACACCGCCGCAGACAGAGGCCCCGTAACGGCGGAAGCCAATATGACGGGAAGCCAGATCAGCGGTTTTTTCACAATGTTCCCCATTTGAAGCATGGAAGTGCCCAAGCCCTGCGCCACCAGGCCGCCCCAGCGATTTTCCCTGAAGCTGATCACCGCGAAGCCCACCATCTGAGCACAGCAGCCCGCCGCCGCGGCACCGCCCGCCAAGCCTGCAATGCCGATCATGGCGCAAATGGCGGCAGAGCTGATGGGCAAGGTGAGAATAACGCCCATGACCACGGAGATGAGAATTCCCATCACCACGGGCTGCATCACCGTGGCGGTGTTAATGAAGGTGCCCAGCCAATACATGGCCCAGGCAATGGCGGGACATACCAGCATCCCCGCCAAGGTTCCCGAGCAGATGGTCACCACGGGGGTCACCAAAATGTCGATCTTGGTTTGTTTGCTCACCAGCTTGCCCAACTCCGCGGCCACAATGGCCGTGAGAAACGCGCCCGCGGGCCCCGCCGTAACGGTCTTTTCCACGCCGTCCAGCAGAAACACCGCAGAAAGATCGTAGCCCGCCAGTCCCGCCACGCCCGCACTGCAAAGCACCAGCGGCGGCGCCTTCAGCGCCTGGGCAACCGCCACCCCCAGCACCACGCCCGTGGCCGATTTAGCATAACCCGCCGCAGTGGCAAAAAACTCCCCGCCGATATAAGCAGAAAGGGTGGAAAAAATGGTGCCGATGAGCAGGGTGGAAAACAGCGCCAGCGCCATGGCACCCATGGCGTCAATGAAATAAAGGCGCAAGGAGGGTTTCACGTTCTTGCGCTCCAAAAAAGCAGAGATCCGATTCACAAAGATCCTTCCTTTCCGAAAATAACTTGTGGGTCATTGTATCATTTCCTCCGCCCTCTGTCAAGGTTTTCGGCTCCCCTCTAAGGAAAAAAGCGCCCATCTCTTGCACTTTTGACAAAAAAGTGTTACAATAAGGAAAATCTTTTCCAACGAGGCACAAAAATGAAGCACACCAATTACACCATGCTCTGCGATTATTACGAGCTCACCATGGCAAACGGCTACTTTCTGGCAGGAAAGGCAGACGAGATCGCCTATTTCGACGTGTTTTTCCGTTCCATTCCCGACGGCGGCGGATACGCCATTGCCACGGGTCTGGAGCAAGTGATCGACTACATCAAGCACCTGCGCTTCACCCGGGAAGACATCCGCTATCTGCGCAGTAAAAACACCTTTGACGAGGGCTTTTTAAACTATTTGGAAGGCTTCCGCTTCACGGGGGATATCTACGCCATCCCCGAGGGCACCCCCATCTTTCCCGGGGAACCCTTCCTCACCGTGCGCGCCCCCTCCATTGAAGCCCAGTTCATCGAGACCTTCCTTCTGCTCACCCTCAACCACCAATCCCTCATTGCCAAGTCGGAGGCCAAGCGGTCTTAGGAAGACAAGTCCAAAC
>JAZNGI010000137.1:0-4707 GCA_045576375.1 Eubacteriales bacterium | reverse complement strand
AGAGGCTGTGCCCGGCGGCACAGCCCGATTTTATTTAGGGTTCGTTTTTCAGAAGAGTTTTCAACTCGTCCATAAAGGTATTCACGTCCTTGAACTGACGGTAAACGGAGGCAAAGCGAACGTAGGCCACCTCGTCCAAGGCTTTAAGCTTTTCCATGACCAGGTTACCGATGAGCTCACTGCTGACTTCGTTCTGCGTGCCGTTGTTTAAAACGGCTTCCACCTCGTTGGCCGCCTTTTCCATTTGAGAAAGGGTCACAGGGCGCTTTTCACAGGCTCTGACGATGCCGTTGAGGATCTTGGTGCGATCAAACACCTGACGGGAGCCGTCCTTCTTTGCCACCATCAGAGGAATCTCCTCCACCCGCTCGTAGGTGGTGAAGCGCTTCTGACACTCCAGGCACTCTCTTCTTCTGCGGATGGCAACGCCTTCCTCGGTGGAACGGGAATCCAGCACCTTACTTTCGGTGCAACCGCAATTGGGACACTTCATAGTCTTTCTCCTTTTCAGGCAACGTTTGCTTGCAGAGCGTAGTACTCATCCAGCAAAAGGCCGTTATCGTGCAAATAAGTGGCAAGCTCCACGCCCACGTAACGAAAATGCCACTCCTCCAGCTTGTAACCGTGAAGATAAGTGGGCTGATCAGCCTCATCGGCGGCTTGGGTGCCGGGAACGGTCTGCGTGACAGGATAGCTGAGAATGAAGCCGTAGCGATGCATATGCTCCATGGCCCAATCGTACTCTTGGGTATCCCCGAAACGGTTGTAGGCGGCATACTTGGTGCACACGTCGATGGCAAGGCCAAGCTGATGCTCGGAATACCCGGGACGGGCACTGTAGGTATCCACCACCTCCACGGGATCGCTTTGGCAATACCTGTCGTAAAGATTCTTCTGATAACTATAGGAGCGGTAGCCCGAGAAGCCGAGAATGCTCAGTCCCTCTTTGGCGGCATCCTCGCACAGAAGGTTGAAAGCATCGGCCGCTTCCCGACGCAGTTGGGGATGGTTATAGGCTCCCTCTCTGCCGGGATCCACGTATTTAAGATCCACAAGATCCGAGGGGATATAGGTTTCGGGAAGGTAGTTATACTTATTCACCAGCACCGTCAGAGATGCAGGATCGTCCACGGGGACGGCAGACTCATAGAACCCGCGGTCCAGCCCCATATTCACGTATTTCACCACGGTCTGAGCATCCAACTCGGGATAGAGGGCGGCATACTGCTCGTAGCGGGAGCGCTCGTCTCCCACGTAGCCCGCAGAGGCCTCGTAGGCATCCAAGGTGACCATCGGCTCTTCGGTGGAAGCAGACGGTTCTTGGGTCTGCTTTTGCGAGGAAGAAGCGGGAGGCACCGTTTGGGTTTGGGGAAGAGTTTGAGGAAGGGTCTCTTGCTCCGTTTCAGGGGGAGGCTGAGGCGTGGGGTTCACAATCCCCGAGACCGCCATCCACACGATCACCGCCAGGAGAACGAACACGGCGGCAAGGAACAACACGCCCAGGGGACGGATTTTCTTTTTTCGTTTTTTCATTGAGATCGCCTTTCGGATTTTTCTCCATTATACCCCTTTCGGGTTTTTTCGTCAATCAAAAAACACAAGATTTTTAAAACTCGAATTTGGACCGGGCGTTTTCCCAATCCTCCTCAGCCAACACCATGCCCGGCGTGGGGATCTTGATCTTGTGATAGCGCTGGAGGGTCTTATCTTCATCCTTCACAGTGAAAGCATCGGTGACGGCGTCGTTTTTCTTCAAGGCCACCACCTGCACGCCCGCGGCGCTTCGAGTGCTTTTGAAGGGAACCAGGGAGCTTTTCACCAAAAGTGCCCTTCCCTGCCGGGTGCGCACAAAGATCTGCTTGTCCGTGCCCTTGGGGCAGAAGGCCATGCCCGCCACGGGGCTGACGGCGGAGAAGGCGGCGGTGAGCCGACGGCGGTTATTCTTGGTTTTGAAGCCGTCGGTGCTGATGGTGACACCCTTTCCGTTTTCAAAAAGAATGGTCAAGCGGCCGTCGAACTCGGTTTCGGGAACGAAGAAGATCACCCGCTCGTCCTTTTCAAATTCCAGTTTAGCGGCAACGAAATCGCCCAGAGCGGAGGCTTTGGAAAACTCAAAATCGTTCAAGCGCGCCTTATAGACCTGAGCCTTATCCGTGAAGAACAGCAGCTCGCATTTGCTGGAAAGCTCGCCCTCGAACATAATACGGTCGCCTTCTTTGAGCTTGTGGCCGCCGCTCTGGCGGATGGACTGGAGGGAGATCTTTTTAAAATATCCCTCGTGGGTCACCACGGCGTAGGCAACGTATTCTTCCTCCTCGGGCTCCTGTACCGCCACCGACTCGTGTTCATACAAAATGCGGGTCTTGCGGGGAATGGCGTACTTCTTTTTGATCTGCTTGAGCTGACGGATGATGAGAGAGTTGAGCCTGCGGTTGCTCTTCAGAGTGTCTTCAATGTCAGCGATCTCCTCTTCCAGGCGGGAACGCTCCTCGGTGCGGTTGACGATATATTCTCTGTTAAGATTTCTCAGCTTGATCTCCGCGATGTATTCCGCTTGCACGCGGTCGATCCCAAAGCCTTCCATTAAATTGGGAACCACGTCTCTTTCGTTTTCCGTTTGACGGATGATACGGATGGCTTTGTCGATATCCAAAAGGATGGAGGCAAGACCGTTGAGCAGATGGAGCTTAGCCTGCTTTTGGCTCAGATCGTAAAACAGCTCCCTCTTCAGGCATTCGCAACGGAAGGCGTGCCACTCGTTGATGATGCTTCGCACTCCCATTAAGCGGGGCACGGCGCTGATGAGCACGTTAAAGTTGCAGGAAAAATCGTCCTCCAGGGTGGTGAGTTTATAAAGGCGCGCCATCAGGCGGTGGGGATCCACGCCGCGCTTTACGTCAATGGCAAGCTTGAGACCGTTGAGGTCGGTTTCGTCACGAACGTCGGAAATTTCCCGGATCTTCCCTTCCTTCACCAGCTTCACGATACGGTTGACAATGGCCTCCACCGTGGTGGAATAGGGGATCTCGGTGATCTCGATGCAGTTGCCGTCCACCCGATACACGGCACGGAGCTTGAAGCTGCCTCTGCCGCTTTCATAGATCTGCTCCATCTGAGCACGGTCATAGATCAGTTGGGCGCCGGTGGAAAAATCGGGAGCGGGCAGCAGAGAATAGAGGTCTGCGTTGGGATCCTCAATGAGAGCAACGGTAGCGTCGCAGATCTCTCCCAGATTGAAGGAGCAGATCTTGCTGGCAAGTCCCACGGCAATGCCCATATTGGGAGTGACGAGAATGTTGGGAAAGGAGGTGGGAAGCAGAGTGGGCTCCTGCATGGTGGCATCGTAGTTATCCACAAAGTCCACCGCGTCCTTATCAATGCCGCCGAACAGCTCCGTGCAAATGGGATCCAGCTTCACCTCGGTGTAACGGGAAGCGGCATAGGCCATTTCGCTGTATTGTTTACCGAAGCTTCCCTTGGAATCCACAAAGGGATGAAGGAGAGCTTCGTTGCCTCGGGTCAGACGCACCATGGTTTCATAGATGGCAGCATCGCCGTGGGGATTGAGCTTCATGGTCTGCCCCACCACGTTGGCGCTTTTGGTTCGTCCCGAATGGAGAAGTCCCATTTTAAACATGGTATACAACAGCTTTCGGTGAGCGGGCTTGAACCCGTCGATCTCGGGGATGGCACGGGAAATGATCACGCTCATACTGTAGGGCATATAATTTTCGATCAGCGTTTCGGTGATGGGCTGATCGTTAATGATGGCCGGGGGCAGGCCCGCGCCTTCTTTTTCTTTGGTTTTCTTTTGTCTTGCCATGCGATCTCGGCTCAGTTGCCTTCCTCCTGTTGTGTGATAAGATAGTCCGAAAACATTCCTCTGACCTTGGCGTCGCACACGCAATCTACCAGGGCACAGGCGCCATCATCGTACTCCACGTTCTCCACGGTGGCGTTTTTATAAAGATAATTGAGCTTTGCTCCCTCCGAGGGGGGGAAGCGAAAACGGACTCTGCGCTTGCTCTTTTGCAAAAGCTCTTCGATCTTCAAAAGCAGGGAGTCGATCCCCTCTCCCGTGAGGGCAGAGACCTTCACGCAGTTGTCATCAAAATAAAAGCTCTCCAGCACCGAGGCGCTTTCGGGCTTATCGCACTGGTTGAACACGTGGATCCGCTCGGGGCTCTCCAGCCCCCGCCGACGGAATAGCTCTGCAAGAACCTGAGAAGTGACACGAAAGCGGTTAAAAAGATCGGGATCGGAGGAGTCAAACACCACCAGAAGAAGATCGGCGTAGCAAACCTCGTCCAGCGTGGATTTGAAGGCCTCCACAAGGTGATGGGGCAAACGGTCCACGAAGCCCACGGTGTCCGTGAAGAGCACCTCCCCCGCTTCGGGAAGCTTTTTGCGGCGGGTGGTGGGGTCCAGGGTGGCAAACAAACGGTCTGCGCAGAGAATATCCGCTCCCGTCAGCCGACGGAGAAGGGTGGATTTGCCCGCATTGGTGTATCCCGCGATGGCAATGCGGGGAATGCCCGATTTTTCTCTGCTCTTTCGCTGGAGCGCTCGCTTTGCCTCCAGCTCCCGCAGTTGGCGCTCCAAGGCCGAGATGCGCTCTCTGGCGCGGCGCCTGTCAAGCTCCAGCTTGGATTCTCCGGGGCCTCGGGTTCCGATGCCTCCGCCCAGGCGGGACATATTTTTCCTTCC
>JAZNGI010000136.1:0-2035 GCA_045576375.1 Eubacteriales bacterium | reverse complement strand
ATTGCCTGCTTCCATATGAAAAATCGGGATATGAAGTCTTTTGGCGGCGATAGCAGACAAACAAGAATTGGTATCACCAAGTATCAGCAGTGCATCCGGTTTGATTTGATTCATCAACTTATAAGAGCAGTTAATAATATTCCCTACCGTTGCTCCGAGATCGTCCCCTACTGCGTCCATATACACGTCGGGGTCGTCAAGTTTGAGATCTTTAAAAAAGACCCCGTTAAGGTTGTAATCATAGTTCTGTCCGGTGTGCGCCAAAACGCAGTCGAAATATTTACGGCATTTATTGATGACTGCGGCAAGACGGATAATCTCCGGCCGTGTCCCCACGATGATTAAAAGCTTTAGCCTTCCGTCGTTATGAAACGTTACCTCTGAATAATCTGTTTTTATCATTTTAAACCACCTCAAAAAAAGTATCGGGAGCGTTTGTGTCGAAGGGTTCGTTTGCCCACATCAACGTTACCAAATCCTCCGTTTGGGAGGTGTTGATGATATTGTGTGTATAGCCCGGAAGCATTTGGACTGCTTGGAGCTTCTTTCCCGAAACCCTGAATTCAAGAACGGTATCGGTTCCTACTTTTCTTTGTTGGATCAAGGCCTCGCCGGAGACCACGATAAAGATCTCCCATTTGGAGTGATGCCAGTGCTGTCCTTTTGTGATTCCCGGCTTAGAAACATTCACCGAAAACTGTCCGTTATTTTTCGTTTTTAATAATTCCGTAAAGGAGCCCCTTTCATCCAGGTTCATTTTCAAGGGAAAAGAAACTTTATCACAGGGTAAATAAGATAAATAGGTAGAGTACAATTTTTTGGCGAAACTGTCTTGGGGAATTTGCGGCATGAGAAGGGTTTTCGGCTGGTTCTTGAAGGCATGGAGCAATTCAACGACCTCTCCCAAGGTAACCTTATGAGTCGTGGGGACCGCGCAGAATTTCCCGTCTTGGCAAAAAACGGTTTCAACTCCCTCAAATCCGCAATGATGTTCCAAACCGCCGAGAGCATCCAGCATTTCACGAATCAAATCGTCAATGTAAAGCAGTTCTAACCGTGTATCGGGCTCATTCACGCTGATGGGAAGATCATTGGCTATGTTATTGCAAAAAGTTGCGATCACGCTGTTATAATTGGGTTTGCACCATTTTCCGAAGAGATTGGGGAAACGATAAACAAGAACCTTCGCTCCCGTCTCTTTTGCGTATTCAAAAAACAGATCCTCCCCCGCTTTTTTGCTTCTGCCGTATTCACTGTCATACCGACCGATCAAGGTTGCTTGCAGTGACGAGGCCAACATCACCGGACAGGTGTTTTTGTGCTTCTTCAGCGTTTGTAAAAGCTCACCGGCAAAGCCGAAATTCCCTTTCATGAACTCATCCTGATTTTGGGGACGATTCACGCCGGCAAGATTGAAAACGAAGTCTGCGTTTTCACACGCCGTTTCCAGGCAATCCCGAGAAGAATCGATATCGTAAAGATACAATTCATCCACACGAAGATCCGGACGGGTTCTATCTTTGCCTTCTTTTACGTTGGTAAGAGCTGCGGCTAAATTTTTTCCGACAAAGCCGTTAGCACCGGTTATTAGAATGTTCATACTACACCCCTGTCAGTAAAGTCTCAGACCGATGGCATGATCTTGAAAGTGATCGCCCAAATAAAGTCATATTATTTCTTCCATTGTGCCAATTCTTCCCGGATATATGCAAGGGAAAGCAGTTTTTCCTTCACTTGCTCAACGTCCAACAATTCGGTGTTGTTGGAATTGAATTCCGTTAAAGGATTGCGCCGGACGTTGCCTTCCTTAAAGTATTTGTCATAGTTGAGTCCTCTGCTGTCGCAGGGAACACGATAAAACTGTCCCATATCGGTTGCATTTGCACATTCTTCATTTGTCAGGAGCGTTTCATACATTTTCTCTCCGTGACGAATGCCTATGACTTTAATTTCCGTGGCGGGTGCAAACAACTCCGTTACTGCTTTTGCCAAGGTCTCTATGGTGCAAGCAGGAGCCTTTTGGACTAATATATCC
>JAZNGI010000135.1:0-18525 GCA_045576375.1 Eubacteriales bacterium | reverse complement strand
CATTATTGCGACCAACGGAAGCAACATCATTATGCGAAGCATAACATCATATCGGCGTCGCCGATGCATCATTGAAGTGTGCCGTAAGGCACACTTAACTTTACTTCGTGGTGAAATACGACTTCGTCGGGAGATAGGACGGATTTCATTTCATCTGCAAAGCAGATTTCATCCGAGCATCCCTCGGATTTCATCGCGCTTTGCGCGATTTCATTGAGAACAAACAACGTTTTATGGTGTTATCCCCCCTTGCTCCTTAAAAAAACGCGCGGCTTCTTCAATTTTTTCTCCGATTTGCATAGAATGGAGGGAAGGGGGGAGATGGTGTGAAAAGGGAGAAGTTGCCTTTGGGACAGAGAGTGAAGATGGGAGAACTCAACGGGCGCACCGTTTGGGAGAGGAGGATTCGGGAAAGCCGGGGAGAAGCGCAGATCCATTTGCGTTTTCCCGTGTTTGAAGGCGGCGACGGGCTCAACGCCTTGCTGGAACGGCTGATGGAGCGCTACTATGCCTTTGCTCTTGCAAAAGCCAAAGAGGGCCGCCCTTTGTCTGCGGTGATGCGCTGGCGTTGGCAGCCAAGGGAGGGGCGGGTGCATCTGACCCTCACGGGCTACACGGGAGCTCCGGAGAACTATGCTCCCAAGGAACGCCTGGGGCTGGTGTTCTTTTCTCAGGGCACCATGGAGTTTGACAGGATCGGAGCAAAGAAGCCCAAAGGCGGCAGAAAACGGCAGAATTGCGGCCCCGGGTGTTGACAAAAACCGCGGGGATTGGTATAATATCTCCGTTATCATCGGAAAGGAAGCATTGGAACAATGGAACTTTACGTCAGCAAATTCGGCGGCTCCTCTTTGGCGGATGCCAATCAGTTCAGAAAAGTGCGGGATATCATCCGTTCGGATGAGCGCAGAAGATTCGTGGTGCCCTCCGCCCCCGGCAAGCGCTTCAGGGAGGATACCAAGGTCACCGATATGCTTTATAATTGCTACGATCTTCTCTCCAAGGGGGAAGAGATCGACGGCGCCTTCGGCAAGATCGAAGAGCGCTATCGCGGCATCATCAGCGAGCTGGGGCTCTCCCTGTCTTTGGAAGCGGATTTCGTTCGGATCAAAAACTGCTTTCTGGCAAAGGCGGGCAGAGATTATGCCGCCAGCCGCGGAGAGTATCTCAACGGCAAAATCCTGGCAGAATTTTTGGGCTATGAATTCGTAGACGCCGCCGAGGTGGTGTTCTTCAAGGCCGACGGCAGCTTCGATGAGGAGAGAACCTATGAGGTCATGGGCGCACGCCTGAAGGCTTCCAAGGGCGCCGTGATCCCCGGCTTCTACGGCTCCATGCCCAACGACACCATCCGCACCTTCTCCCGCGGCGGCTCCGATATCACGGGCTCCATCGTGGCAAGAGCGGTGAACGCCGATCTGTGCGAAAACTGGACGGACGTGGACGGCTTTTTGATGGCCGACCCCCGCATCATTGACGATCCCAAGCCCATTGACGTGATCACCTATCGGGAGCTGAGAGAATTAAGTTATATGGGCGCCACCGTGCTCCACGAGGACGCCATCTTCCCCGTGAGAAGCGCGGGCATTCCCATCAATATCCGCAACACCAACCATCCCACCGCCAAGGGCACGATGATCGTGGCCGCTCCCCGAGAGGGCGCGGTTCCCGGCGCCATTACGGGCATTGCGGGAAAGAAGGGCTTCGTGTCCGTGATCATCGAAAAGGGAATGATGAACCAGGAACTGGGCTTCGGCAGAAAAGTGCTGTGGGCCTTCGAGAAGAACGGCGTGAGTTTTGAGCATCTTCCCAGCGGCGTGGACACCATGAGCGTGGTGGTGGAGGAGCAACCCTTTGAGACCAAAAAGCAGAAGATTATGGACGATATCTGCGAGCTGACCACTCCCGACCACGTGAGCGTGGAATACGGCCTTGCCCTCATTGCCGTGGTGGGCAGAGGCATGGTGCAGGCAAAGGGTACCGCCAACAAGATCCTGTCTGCCGTGTACGAAAGCGGGGTCAACGTGAAGATGATCGACCAGGGCTCCTCCGAGCTGAACATCATCATCGGCGTGGATCACAAGGATTTTGAAACCGCCATGCGCGGCATTTATAAGAAAGTGGTAGGCTAACGCCTTTTTCTCCCCTCCGGGTCACGCCCGGAGGGCTTTTTTATTGCCCAAACACGATATTTCGTTACGAAAATACGAAAAATAGTAATAAATATATTGACAATTACGAATTATCGTGATATAATCTCTTGCGAAGGACGAAAAGACGGGGAAAGAAAGGAAGAAATGGAGTTAGACAGAGAAACGCTGGAGCAGGTGATCGCCTTGCTTCGGGACGCCCTGCAGTTGTTCCCCGCAGGCTGCAGCGGTTTAAAGGAAGATCTGAGATGGATCCTGAATGAGGCAGAGGACAGTCTGGACGCAATGAACGACGATGACGTGAGTTCGGACGAAATGTATTTATGAAGAAGGAAGCAGGTGAGAAGGATTGAATCTCAAAGAATATTTGGAACGGTACGAGGCCTTGCAGCGATCCATCCGCAAGGACGAAAAGCTGTTGGAGCTGGTGGAGAGCGGGCAATGCTCGTTTCTTCTCAGCAGGCTTCGGGAGGAAGGAAGCTTTTCCCGGGAGGGGAAGGACTGTCTTTCCCGAACGGTGTTTGATTCCCGCGCGTTGAAAAAGCGGATCGCCCACAAGAACCGACTGTATGAGAAATACGTTTTGCGCATCAAGGCGGCCGCGGAGCTGATCCCTTCCCCCGTGCACCAGAGCTTCGTGATCTGCCGTTATCTCTACGGGTTTAAGGCAGACAAGATCGCCCAGATCAATTATTACAGCGAGCGGCACATCTACCGCAAGGCTCAGGTGGCCCGCCGGGAGCTGTATCTTGCTCTTCTCAAGGTGATGCCCAAGCGGAAGGCGGGGCGGGAGCAAAAGCGCTACGCCATCCTCCGAGGACGGGAGCAGGTGAAAAAGTACATTCGCCCCGGGCTCATTCCCCGCCCTCCCCGGGCACTGAAAAAAGCATAAGCACAGGCGGCCTTCGAAGCAATGCTCCGAAGGCCGTTTTTGGTTTTCGGGAGTGTTTTTTGCCGTTGGCAGCTCTCTTTTTTCTTCTGAAAAACAATGTGAAAAAAACTATTGACAAGGGAGGGGATTTGTGGTATGATACTACTACCTCTTGGTATCTGAAGATGGGGTCAATATTTCAGATGCCCGACGGAGGAAGGTACATTATTAAAATAAAACAGGAGGTGCCGAAATGAGAGTGAAGATCACTCTTGCCTGCACGGAGTGCAAGCAGAGAAACTACGATACCATGAAAAACAAGAAGAACGACCCTGACAGACTTGAGATGCAAAAGTTCTGCAGGTTCTGCCGCAAGCACACCCTTCACAAAGAAACCAAGTAAGGTTCTTACAACGAATTGATTGGAAAGGAAGACTGTGATGGCAGAAGAAAAGCTGGAAAAGGTCGCGAAGAAGCGCCCCGGTGTGTTGAAAAGAATCGGCGGCTTCTTGGTTGACTGCAAGAGCGAAATGAAGAAAGTGGTTTGGCTTTCCGGAGCCGAAACCGCGAAGAAGACTCTGGTCGTTTCCGTGATGATGCTCGTCAGCGGCGCGGCGATCGGTCTTGTGGATCTGCTTCTCACTCAGCTCATCCTTCTCTTGGGTGGCTTGCTGTGAGAATAGAAACGATCTGAGGGGGGATAACGTGTTACAAGATACCAAAACACCCCACTGGTATGTCGTGCATACCTATTCGGGATACGAAAACAAGGTTGCTGCGAATCTCGAAAAAATTGTTGAAAACAGAAAATTAGGTCATTTGATCTTTTCCGTGAAGATCCCGTTGGAAACCGTGATTGACCCCAACGATGAAAACGCGACCACGGAACGCAAGCTTTTCCCCAGCTACGTGCTGGTGAAAATGATCATGAATGACGAAAGCTGGCACGTGGTCAGAAATACCCGCGGTGTAACGGGGTTTGTGGGTCCCGGAAGCCAGCCCGTGATCCTTACCGACGAAGAAGTGGAAGCGCTGGGTGTGGAAACTCAGACCGTTTCTCTCGGATACGACCTGGGCGACAGCGTCAAGGTGATCGAAGGTTCCTTGAAGGATCACATCAGCTCTGCCACCGTGGAAGAGATCTCCGCCGACTATAAGAGGGTGAAGATCAAAGCAACGCTTCACGGGCGTCAGACCACCATTGAGCTCGACTCCGCTTGGTTAAAGAAGCTGGAGGACTGAGTACTGTCCGTTCCCCTTTTTAGAGGGACACCATAAAAGCTCCTTCGGAGACACCGAAGGTTTCAAAAATGTGGGAGGGAACAGATTCCCGAATTTTCACCACATAGGAGGTAATTAAAATGGCAAAGAAAATCGTAGCTTACGTTAAGCTTCAGCTGCCCGCCGGCAAGGCAATGCCCGGTCCCCCTGTAGGTCCCGCCCTGGGTCAGCACGGTGTGAGCATCGTGAACTTCACCAAGGAATTCAACGAGCGCACCAAGCAGGATGCAGGCCTGATCATCCCCTGCGTGATCACTATTTACGCAGACCGCACCTTTACTTTCATCACCAAGACTCCTCCCGCAGCCGTTCTGATCAAGAAGGCTTGCGGAATCGAGACCGCTTCCGCTGCTCCCAACAAGACCAAGGTGGCAAAGATCACCAAGGAACAGATCAAGAAGATCGCCGAGCAGAAGATGCCTGACCTCAACGCCGCTTCCATCGAGAGCGCGATGAGCATGATCGCAGGTACCGCTCGTTCTATGGGCGTAGAAGTAGTAGACTGAGGAGGTACGATAGAATGAAAAGAGGAAAGAAATACAACGCCAGCATGGAAACGCTGGACAAGACCAAGCTTTACGACGCCAGCGAAGCGTTTGCAGCCGTTTGCCAGACCGCAAAGGCAAAGTTTGATGAGACCGTTGAGATCCACATCCGTCTGGGCGTGGACTCCAGACACGCTGACCAGCAGGTCAGAGGCGCCGTGGTTCTTCCCAACGGCACCGGTAAGACCGTTCGCACCCTGGTTTTCGCCAAGGGCGATAAGGCCAAGGCCGCCGAGGAGGCAGGCAGTGACTTTGTAGGCGCTGAGGAGCTGGTACAGAAGATCCAGCAGGAAAACTGGTTCGATTTTGATATCGTGATCGCTTCTCCCGACATGATGGGCGTTATCGGCCGTCTGGGAAAGGTGCTGGGCCCCAAGGGCTTGATGCCTCACCCCAAGGCAGGAACCGTTACTCCCGACGTTGCCAAGGCAGTTCAGGAAGCCAAGGCAGGTAAGATCGAATACCGTCTGGACAAGACCAATATCATCCATTGCCCCATCGGCAAGGCATCCTTCGGCGTGGAGAAGCTCACCGAGAACTTTGAGACTCTCATTGCTGCCGTTGTGAAGGCAAGACCTTCCGCTCTTAAGGGTCAGTACATCAAGAGCTGCGTGGCAGCATCCACGATGGGCCCCGGTGTGAAGATCAACTATCAGAAGTACGGCAACTAATTTTAAGAAAAATTAAAAAAATGCTTGACAGGGTGGTTATCCTGTGGTATAATCACCCTGTTACCTAAGACAACAGGTAAAAGCGAAAGCTTTTTTAAATCCGCCTGTCGAGGAAAGCGCAAAAATTCATTTTTGGATTGTTCTGCCCTTTTATCGACTTGCGGTAAAAGGGCTTTTTCTTTCCTGAAAAAATTCAGACGGAGGTGAAAGAATATGCCGAGCGCAAAAATTCTGGAGCAGAAGAAGGCACAAACTGAGGCTCTTGCTGAAAGAATCAAGAATGCACAGGCAGGTGTCATCGTCAGCTATGCAGGCATCACCGTTGAGCAGGATACCGCTCTTCGTGCTCAGCTTCGCAAAGCAGGCGTTGAGTATAAGGTATACAAGAACTCCATGACCGGCATGGCTTGCGAAAAGGCAGGCTATGGCGATCTGAAGGCTCATCTTACCGGTATGAACGCAATCGCTACCAGCGAAAGCGATCCTGTTGCTCCCGCAAAGATCATGAAGGAATACGCCGACAAGATCGAGACCTTTGAAATCAAAGGCGGTTTTGTTGACGGAAGCATCCTGGATCAGGCAGGAGTTATGGAGCTTGCAAACATTCCCGGCAAGGAAACGCTGGTTTGCAAGATCATGATGGGTATGCAGTCTCCTCTCTACAAGCTGGCTTATACTCTTCAGGCGATCATCGACAAGGGCGGCGAAGCCGGCGCAGACGAAGCTGCTGCACCCGTGGAAGCTGCACCCGCAGAAGAAGCAGCTGCCGAATAATCCCGGCAATCCCTTTGGCCCGATGAGGGCAAACAACTACCGGTAAATGACCGGAAATTAAAAATAACAGAAAGGTACTTACTACAATGGCTACTGAAAAGATCAATGCATTACTCGAAGAAATCAAGGGTCTGACCATTCTTGAAATGGCTGATCTGGTGAAGGCTCTGGAAGAGACCTTCGGTGTTACCGCTGCTCCCGTTGCTGTTGCCGGTGCTGCTGTTGCAGGCGATGCCGGTGCTGCCGCTGCTGAGGAGAAGACCGAGTTCACCGTTATCCTTGCCGGCTTCGGTGAGAAGAAGCTGGACGTTATCAAGGCGATCCGCGAGATCACCGGTCTGGGCCTGAAGGACGCTAAGGACATGGTTGAGGGCGCTCCCAAGCCTGTGAAGGAGAACGTTTCCAAGGCTGAGGCTGAGGACATCAAGGCGAAGCTGACCGCTGTGGGCGCTTCCGTTGAAGTGAAATAAGTTTGGTTTTTTGAAAAAAGACGGTTTTCTAAACCGTCTTTTTTTTCGGCAAAAGAGAATAAAAAAGCCTGTCAGGGCAGTCCAACTCCCTTGACAGGCTTTTTCTTATTGGTTATCTTCTTCCGTTTCCCGAGCGATGTAGACGGGGCGGTTTTTAAGTTCCGTGTAGCTCTTGGAGAGATAGAGCCCCAGGATGCCCGTGGCAATAAGGTGGATCCCGCCCACCCAGAGGATCACGTCGGAGATCAGGAGGGCCGAACCGAGAGAGGAGTCCACAAGCAGAGGGATCAACAGCACGAGGGCGGCCAAAAGCATCAGAGCGCCCAAGTACAGAGGCAGGGAGAGAAGCGCGGTGGAGAAGGAAAGGATGCCCTCCAAGGAATATTGAAACAGCTTTCTAAAGCTCCATTTGCTGTTTCCTGCCGTTCGGGCCACGTTTTCAAAGCCGATCCACTTGGTGGAAAAGCCCACCCAATCGAAAATTCCCTTGGAGAAGCGCCGCTTCTCGCCAAGAGCGAGAACCGCATCCACCATTCTTCGCTTCATGAGGCGAAAATCCGTGGCGCCGCTGACCAGCTTGGTTTCGGAAACGGCGTTGATCAGCTTGTAAAAGGCGGCGGAAAAAATGCGCTTGAAGAAGGGCTCGCCCTTGCGGTCAAAGCGCCTTGCGGCCACGCAATCGTAACCTTCCTCCTTGATGGCGCAATACATTTCTTCGATCAGCTCCGGGGGATGCTGGAGATCTGCGTCCACACTCACGGCGTAATCTCCCTTACAGGCTTGAAAGCCCGCGTACATAGCGGCTTCCTTGCCGAAGTTGCGGGAAAAGGACACGTAGCGCACCCGAGGATCCTTTTTGTTCAGCTCCCGCAGAATGGGGCAGGTGCGGTCCTTGGAGCCGTCGTCCACAAACACGAACTCAAACTCCACGGTGTTCATTTTTTTGCTCAGTTGATCCACCCGCTCATAAAACAGGGGAAGGGAGCCTTCCTCGTTATAGCAGGGAACGATGAGAGAAATCAGTTCCATCGGTCAGTCTTCTTTCTTTTCGGTTTCTTGGGGCAGATCCCGTTTTTCTGCGTTCTCTTCCTCGGGAAGCCCGCCGCCTTCTTCCGCAAGGGTGTTTTCCTCAAGCTCCGCCGTCTCTTGGGAAGCGGGCTTTCGTTGGGGCACCGGGGGAAGGGTGACGGGAGCATAGAGCAGGGGGCGCTTTTGAAGGAGAATGCACAGGGCAACAAAGATCAGCAGAGCGATCACGGAAATTGCCGTGCCGAGAACGAAGCCTTGGGGAGTGTAGGAAAATTCCACGGTGTGTCGGCCTGCGGGGATCGCCACGCCCACCATTGCGCCGCCCACGGAAACGGTTTGTGCCCTTTGGCCGTCCACCTTCACGCTCCAGCCCGCTTCGTAGGGAATGGAGGTGTAGAGCACGCCGTCGGCCAGGGCGCTGATCTCGCCCGTGACCTGGGTGTCGGAGAAGCGGGTGAGAACAAGAGGTTCGTCCTTGAGACGGTTGATCCCGTCCTCAAAAACGGCTTTATCCAACACCGCAAGCTGAATGTTGCAGTAGCCGTTGATGTAGATGCTGTCGATCTTGGAAACAATCTTCACCTTTTGGCCCCGGGCCGCTTCGCCCAAATACACGGCGCATTGCTCCACCCGGGAGTCCTTCAGATCCACGGTGCGCACCTGGGTGTCGTCCAGATAGATCTGAACGGTCTCGGCGCCGGGCACGGTGATGTAGCCGTAAAGGGAGCCGGTGGTTTGGCTGGTGCCCTCCATCACCAGATCCAGCTCCTGGCTGCCTTCGATGGTGTCGTAACGGTAATTGTAGTTGTCGGTGTAGCCGCCGTCTTCTTCGTTCACGGGGCGCAACGTGATGCCCTTCAGCTCACCGGGCGCCATCTCCAGGGAGGGGATCACGTGGGTTTGCAGACCGGTGGCAAGGCGGAAAAGATCGTTTTGGGTTTCAAACACCGCCACGGCATTGGGCTCCAAGTCGAGAATTTCCGATTGGGTCATAAAGCCCAGGGGGAGATATGCCTGATTTTCGTAAAGGGTGATGCCGCCGTGAACGGTCAGCTTATTCAGATAGTTATCGTCTTTGAGAACGGTCTCCTTGTGCATGAGATA
Organism: Eubacteriales bacterium; assembly: GCA_045576375.1. Lineage (GTDB taxonomy): Bacteria > Bacillota > Clostridia > Oscillospirales > SIG627 > SIG685. Next base: position 9,630 of record JAZNGI010000135.1, on the reverse strand, counting down.
CTTCAGATTCAAGAAGGCGTTGGTGATGGGAGTGTTTTGGGCGTAAGCGTAGCGGTTGCTGGCTTCGTCTGCGGGGAGTCCCAAGGCGTGGAGGAAGGAGGTCACTCCCGCGTTGGCGGCGGAGGAGAACTGGCTGACGCCGTGATATCCGTAGAGAGCGGGATCGTTGCAGGACCAGCCGTTGGTGAACTCCATTCGGTAGAAATCCGCCGAATCGCCGTGGAGCTTCTCGGTGTATTGTATGATCTCTTGGGTGTTTTCGTGGTTGTAGGTGTATCCCGAGCGGCTGGTGGTGTCCACTGCCTTCACGCCCAGCACGGCGGCGGGCAGTAATTCCAGGATCATCACGAAGCACAGAAGGATGGAAAAGCCTTCGGGCTTCACGTATTTCTTCTGACGGAGGGCCAGAAGGAGAAAATAGAACACGCCCAGCAGCAGATTGAGAGCGAGAACGATCTTGGCATCCAGCAGACCGTCGAAAAAGAGGGGACTGTCGGAGCGGAACACGGCAATGCCGGCTCCCACGAAGAAGAGGACGCCGAACACGGCGGAGCCGAACACGTCCCACTGATCCATGTGGTCCAGCTTAGAGAGGGTGCGCAGGGCAAGGGCGATCAAACAGAAGCTGAAAATGAAGCCGAAGCGGTAGGGCACCTGGTTGGGGAAGTGGAAGCCGTGCCAGATATAGTCCAGCACGTTCACGTTCAAACTCAGAAGCAGAAACACCACCACGGCCAGTGAGGTGAGCTTTTCGGTAAGGGAGATCTTGGTGTTCCAGAAAAAGAAGAACAGAAGCACCACGCAGATCAAGCCGCAGGCGATGTTGGGAAGTCCGTCAATGGCGGTGGGATCGTGGAAGGAAAAGAGGGTGGCGAAGAGATCCTCAAAGCCGCGATGGAGGCTCAGTTGGGTGGGGAAGGAGCCGGTGGTTCCGTGGGCAGATTGCAGGCCCAGAAAAGCGGGCACGGTGAGAAAGGCGCTGAGCATACAGGCCAGCAAGCTGAACAGGGCGAACAGCGAGAGTTTTTTTCCGAAGGTCTTCAGATCCACCCGATACAGGAAGCAATAGGCCACGAAGCTCACGGCCACGAACACGCACACCATGTAGCCCACGTAGTAGTTCATAACCAGAGAGAGGGCAACGGTGAGAGTGTAGAGCTTGAATTTGGAGTTTTTAAACAGCTCGTGGGTGCCCAGCATCACCAGAGGGAAGATGCAGAAGGTGTCCAGCCACATCACGTTCCAATAATAGCCCGTGGCGTAGTTACACAGAGCGTAAAGACAACTGAACAGCAGAGTGACGGCGTCGGACTTGCCGAAGGTCTTCTTGGCGAAAATGCCAAAAAAGAGGCCCGCCAGACCCACCTTGATGAGAACGCCGAAGGTGAGGGCTTCTCTCAGGATTTCCGAGGGAAGAAGCAGGGTGAGCAGATTGAGGGGGCTGGCGATGTAATAGGCGATCATGGAGATGAAATTGGTGCCCAGACCGCTGATCCAGGAATAGAGCATGGAGCCGCCCTCCTGAAGCTTCTGCTGGAAGATCTGCAGGAAGGGGTAATATTGATGCCACAGGTCGAAGTTGAGCATTTGCTCGTTGCCCAGGGGGTGCTGGGCATCGTCGCTGAAGATGCCGAAGGGGTACACGTTGCACAGGGCGAAGGCGGCCGTCATCAGCAAAAAGGGAATAAAAAAGCTCAAAAGAGGAACGAGCCAAGGCTTTAAAGATTTCTTTTTGGGGACGGGAGCCCCTGCCTCGGGCAGGGTGTCGGCGCCGGTTTCAAAAACGGGGGATTGATCCATACGTACCTCACACACATTTAATCAAGGATATCATAGTATATTTTGCCTGTTTTGTCAAGTTTTTAGCCGCATTTTCAACGCAGGCCGTTTCTTTCCGGAGAAGGAAGAATTTTTCACAACAAAAAAACAAATTTTTTGCCGAAAGTTATTTACAAAGAAGTGATTTCGGGTTATAATGTTACGGTGCTAAGATTAAATGAAAAGGAGATATAACAATGGCAAGAAAGAAACTTTCCATGGACGGCAACACCGCCGCGGCGCACGTTAGTTACGCGTTCACCGAGGTTGCCGCAATCTATCCCATTACCCCTTCCAGCGTAATGGCAGAGCTGACCGATTCCTGGTCTGCCACCGGACTGAAGAACGTGTTCGGCGAGCAGGTGGAAGTGGTGGAAATGCAGTCTGAGGCAGGCGCGGCAGGTACCGTGCACGGCTCTCTGGCCGCAGGCGCTCTCACCACGACCTTCACCGCGTCTCAGGGTCTTCTTCTGATGATCCCCAATATGTATAAGTTCGCCGGCGAGTTGCTTCCCAACGTGATCCACGTTTCCGCCCGTTGCGTTGCTTCTCACGCGCTGAATATCTTCGGAGACCACTCCGACGTTTACGCTTGCCGTCAGACCGGTTACGCCATGATGGCGGAAAGCAATCCCCAGGAAGTTATGGATCTGGGTGCCGTTGCCCATCTGGCAACCATTAAGGGCAGAGTTCCCGTTCTCAACTTCTTCGACGGCTTCCGCACCTCTCACGAGATTCAGAAGATCGAAGTGTGGGATTACGATGATCTGGCAACCATGATCGACCAAGACAGCATTGCCGCATTCCGTTCCAGAGCCATCAACCCCGAGCATCCCGTGCTGAGAGGCTCCGCCGAAAACGGCGACATCTTCTTCCAGCACAGAGAGGCTTGCAACAAGTACTATGAAGACTTCCCCGAGATCGTGGAAGAATATATGGCCAAGGTCAACGAAAAGCTGGGCACCGATTATAAGCTCTTCAACTACTACGGACATCCCGAAGCAGACAGAGTGATGATTGCCATGGGCTCCGTGTGCGACGTTGCCGAGGAAGTCATCGACTACATGATGGCACAGGGAGAGAAGGTCGGTCTTGTTAAGGTCCGTCTGTACCGTCCCTTCCGCGCCGACAAGCTCATCGAAGCCATCCCCGCCACCGCCACCAAGATCGCCGTTCTCGACAGAACCAAGGAGCCCGGCTCTCTGGGCGAGCCCCTGTATCTGGACGTGGTGACCGCTCTTGCCACCAAGGGCATCAAGAAAACCGTGGTGGGCGGCCGTTACGGTCTGGGCTCCAAGGATACTCCTCCCCAGTCCATCTTCGCCGTGTTTGAAAACCTTGCCGCTGACGAGCCCAAGAACGGCTTCACCATCGGCATCGTGGGCGACGGGACCGGCCTGTCCCTGGAAGAGAAGCCCGCTCCCGACACCTCCGCAGAGGGAACCATCTCCTGTAAATTCTGGGGTTTGGGCGGCGACGGAACCGTGGGCGCCAACAAGAACTCCATCAAGATCATCGGCGACCATACCGACCGTTACATCCAGGCCTACTTCCAGTACGACTCCAAGAAGACCGGCGGTGTCACCATCAGCCATCTGCGCTTCGGTGATAAGCCCATTAAGAGTCCCTACTACGTGAACAAGGCAAACTTTGTTGCCTGCCACAACCAGGCCTATATGGCAAAGTACGATATCGTCAGCGACATTAAGCCCGGCGGCACCTTCCTTTTGGACTGCCACTGGACTCCCGAGGAGCTGGACGAGCACCTGAGCGACGAAGTGAAGAGCTACCTTGCCAACAACAACATTAAGTTCTACACCATCAACGCCACCAGCATTGCCGCCAACAAGATCGGCAACGCCAAGGTTAAGAACACCGTTCTTCAGAGCGCCTTCTTCGCTCTTGCCAAGATCCTTCCCAAGGATGAGGCCATTGAGTACATGAAGAAGATGGCTTACAAGTCCTACATTAAGAAGGGCCAGGCTATGGTGGACCTCAACTACGCCGCCATCGACGCCGGTGCCGACGCTTTCGTTGAGATTCAGATCCCCGAGGCTTGGAAGACCGCCAACGGTGCCGCCGCCCAGATCAAGGTGGAGGGTGACCGTCCCGAGCTTGTGAAGTACGTGAAGGAGATCGTGATCCCCGTTTCCAACATGAAGGGCGACTCTCTGCCCGTATCCGCTTTCGTGGATCACGTGGACGGCAGCTTCCCCCAGGGTGCCGCCGCTTACGAGAAGCGCGGTGTTGCCGTGAACGTTCCCAAGTGGATCCCCGAAAACTGCATTCAGTGTAACCAGTGCTCCTACGTTTGCCCCCACGCAACCATCCGTCCCTTCGCCATGAACGAAGAAGAGGCTGCTGCCGCACCCGCTTCCACCAAGTTCACCGCCAAGATGATCGGTAAGGGCTGTGAGGGTCTGAAGTTCACCGTTGCCATCAGTCCTCTGGATTGTATGGGCTGTGCTCTTTGCGTGAAGGCTTGTCCCTCCAAGAACAAGGCACTGGAAATGGTTCCCCAGGAGCAGGAGGCAGATCAGCAGGCGGCGTTCGATTATGCCGTCGCAAAGGTCAGCCCCAAGGAGCTTCCCTTCAACGAGTTCTCTGTCAAGGGCAGCCAGTTTAAGCAGCCTCTGCTGGAGTTCTCCGGTTCCTGTGCCGGCTGTGCGGAAACCAGCTACGCCAGACTGATCACTCAGCTCTTCGGCGAAAGAATGTACATCTCCAACGCCACCGGATGCTCCTCCATTTGGGGCGGCTCCGCACCCTCCACTCCCTACACCGTGAACAAGGACAGCAAGCGCGGTCCCGGCTGGGCAAACTCCCTGTTTGAGGACAACGCCGAGCACGGTTTCGGAATGTATCTGGGCCAGAAGACCATCCGTGAGAAGCTCATCGGCTACGTGAAGAGCCTTGACTACTCCGATTGCCCCGAGTGCCAGGCCAAGCTTGACGCTTACCTGAACACCGTTAACGACGGCAAGGCAAACGAAAAGGCAACCAAGGATCTGGTGGAAATGCTGGAGAAGTGCGTTTGCGACAAGGCTTGCGACTGCTGCGACACCGAAAGAAAGATCCTTGCCGAGAAGGATTATCTCTCCAAGAAGTCCGTTTGGATCTTCGGCGGCGACGGCTGGGCATACGATATCGGCTTCGGCGGTCTGGACCATGTTCTGGCTCAGAACATGGACATCAACGTCCTGGTCATGGATACCGAGGTTTACTCCAACACCGGCGGACAGGCCTCCAAGGCAGCCAACATCGGGCAGGTGGCACAGTTTGCCGCTTCCGGTAAAGCCATCGGCAAGAAGAATCTGGCTGAGATCGCCATGAGCTACGGCTACGTTTACGTGGCACAGGTGGCAATGGGCTCCGATATGAACCAGACCATCAAGGCCATTGCCGAGGCCGAGGCATATCCCGGACCCTCCCTGATCATCGGCTACGCTCCTTGCGAGATGCACGGAATCAAGGGCGGTATGACCAACTGCCAGGCTGAGATGAAGAAGGCAGTGGAAGCCGGCTACTGGCAGACCTTCCGCTACAATCCCGCAAACAAAGCCGAGGGCAAGAACCCCTTCACTTTGGATTCCAAGGCTCCCAGCGAGAGCTACATCGACTTCATTAAGGGCGAGAACCGCTACAGCCGTTTGGCTCAGCAGTTCCCCGAGAGAGCCGAAGAGCTCTTTGCCAAGGCAGAGGAAGCCGCAAAAGAGAAATACGAAAAGTATGCCAAGAAGGCAGAAAACTGAGGATATTCCCTTTTCGGGCGGATGCGGCATCAGCCGCATCCGCTCTCTCTTTTCAAAGCCAAAAACCGACAAAAGGAGTGTGACGGATGCAAAAAAAGCAATCTATCATCAAAAAATGCGGGGAGCTGTTCCTTGCCTTTTTCAAGATCGGCCTGTTTACCTTCGGCGGCGGGTACGCCATGCTCTCCATCATTGAAAACGAATTTGTGGAGAAGAAACAATGGATGAGTGAGCAGGAAATGATGGATATGATCGCCATTGCCGAATCCACCCCCGGCCCCGTGGCCATCAACTCCGCCACCTACGTGGGCCATCGCAACGGCGGCGTTTGGGGCGCCCTGTGCGCCACCCTGGGCGTGGTGATCCCTTCCTTCACCATTATTTTTCTGATCTCCCTGTTTTTGGAGCCCTTTTTGCAGATCACCCTGGTGGCAAAGGCCTTCCACGGAATCAAGGCGGCGGTGGCGGTGCTGATTATCAATGCCGCGCTGAAGCTGAGAAAAAGCGTGAAAAAAAATCTTGCTTCCCTTTTGTCGGTCATCGCTGTGGTTATCTTGGAGCTGGGCGGCGCTCTTTGGGGCTTTGAGATCTCTTCCATTTTAATGATCTTGGCGGGAGCGGTGCTGGGCATCGTGCTCTACGGGCTTCTCTCCCGGGAAAAGGAGGAGAAGAAATGAGCGTGCTGCTGGATTTATTTTTCACCTTTTTCAAAATCGGCCTGTTCACCTTCGGCGGGGGATACGCCATGATCCCTCTGGTGCTGGAGAACGTGACGGCCAAGGGCTGGATGAACGAGGAGCTGTTTTATGAGCTCATCGGCATTTGCGAGTCCACCCCCGGCCCCATTGCCATCAATATGGCCACCTTCGTGGGCTCGGGACAGGCGGGCTTTTGGGGCAGCGTTTGTGCCACCCTGGGTGTGGTGCTCCCCTCCTTTCTCGTGATCCTCGGGATTGCCTCCCTCTTTCGCAGTTTTTCCAAAAACCGCTTCGTGCAGGCGGCCTTTGGGGGAATGCGCCCCGTGATCTTCGGCCTCATCGCCTCCACGGGCCTTCTCTTGGCGCTGAAAAACATTTTTCCCTCCTTTCCCGCCGCGGCGGATCCTGCGGGGGGAATGAGTGTGGATTGGTTTTTGCTCCTTCTCACTTTTGCACTTTTTGCCGTGCAATGGCTTTTTCAAAAATGGAGAAAGAAAAAGCTCTCTCCCATTCTTCTCATTGTGTTTGCCGCAGTGTGCGGAATGCTTTTCGGGTAAAGATTACATTGACAATCCGTGGAAAATATGGTATCATAACCACTGAGAATTATGATAACAAGGAAGTAACGAGCAATGCAGTATACAGGACTGAACGAGCTGAGAGAAAAATATCTTTCTTTCTTTGAATCCAAGGGTCATTTGAGAATGAAGAGCTTCTCTCTGATCCCTCATAACGACAAATCTCTTCTGCTGATCAACTCCGGAATGGCGCCCTTGAAGCCCTATTTCACCGGAGCCCAGGAGCCTCCCTGCCGCCGTGTCACCACGTCTCAGAAGTGCATCCGCACCCCCGACATTGACCGCGTGGGACACACCGCCCGCCACGGCACCTATTTTGAAATGCTGGGCAACTTCTCCTTTGGGGATTATTTCAAGCATCAAGCCATTGCCTGGGCTTGGGAATTTGTGACCAAGGTTCTTGAGATCCCCGAGGATCTGCTTTGGGCAACGGTGTACGAGAAGGACGACGAGGCCTACGAGATCTGGACCAAGGAGGTGGGTCTTTGCGAAAGCCACCTGGTTCGTTTGGGCAAAGCAGATAACTTCTGGGAGCACGGAAGCGGTCCCTGCGGCCCCTGCTCCGAAATCTATTTTGACCGCGGCGAGAAATACGGTTGCGGCTCTCCCGATTGCAAGCCCGGCTGTGACTGCGATCGCTTTATGGAGATCTGGAACAACGTGTTTACTCAGTTTGATAACGACGGCAACGGTAACTACACCGAGCTTGCCAGCAAGAACATCGACACGGGCATGGGCCTGGAGCGTCTTGCCTGCGTGATGCAGGGAGTGGACAATCTCTTTGAGGTGGATACCGTGCGCCGCATTTTGGACACGGTGTGCTCCCTGGCAAACAAATCCTACGGTGCCGATGAGAAGGACGATATTTCCATCCGCGTGATCACCGACCATATCCGCGGCTCCAGCTTTATGATCTGCGACGGTATCATTCCCTCCAATGAGGGCAGGGGTTACGTGCTTCGCCGTTTGATCCGCCGCGCCTCCCGCCACGGACGGCTTTTGGGCATCAACGACGCCTTCCTCAGCGGTCTGTGCGAGGTGGTGATCCGGGAAAACGAAAGCGCTTATCCCGAGCTGAGAGAGAAAGCGGAGTATATCAAGAAGGTGCTTTCCATTGAGGAACAGCGCTTTTTCCAGACCATCGATTCCGGACTTGCCATTCTGGACACGATGATCGAAAAGACTTTGAAGGAAAATAAGTCGGTGCTCAGCGCCGAGGACAGCTTCAAGCTCTACGATACTTACGGTTTCCCCATTGATCTTACCGACGAGATCTTGGGAGAGAAGGGGCTGACCCCCGACAGAGAGGGCTTTGACAAGCTGATGGCGGTGCAGAGAGAAACCGCCAGAAAGAACCGTTCCATGGGCGGCGGCTGGGACAACGCGGGGCAGAGCGCCCTGGCAGATCTGCCTGCCACCGAGTTTGTGGGCTACACCCAGGACGGCGCGGAGTGCAAGATCCTTGCCATTTTGGTAGAGAACGAAAAAACCGATCAGGTCAGCGAAGGGGAATTTGCCCTGGTGCTGGACCGTACTCCCTTTTACGGCGAGGGCGGCGGCCAGGTGGGCGATCAGGGAATGATCACCCTGGGGGACACCTGCGTTTGCGTGACCGACACCAAGAAGACCAAGGAGGGCGTGTTCTTCCATCTGTGCCGCTTGGTGGAGGACGGTGTGCTCCGTGTGGGCGACACGGTGGTGGCAACGGTGGATACCCTGCGCCGCAACGCCATTGCCCGCAATCACTCCTCCGTGCATCTGCTTCAGGCGGCCTTGCGAACGGTGCTGGGCAGCCACGTGGAGCAGTCGGGAAGCTATGTGGACGGGGAACGTTCCCGTTTTGACTTCTCTCACTTTGCCGCAGTGACTCGCGAGGAGCTCAGCCAAGTGGAGCGCCTGGTGAACGAGCAGATCCTTGAGGGGCTTGTGTGTGACACCGTGGTGACCGATCTGGAAAGCGCGCAGAAGGCGGGAGCCATGGCGCTGTTCGGAGAAAAGTATCAGGGAGACGTCCGTATGGTGAAAATGGGCGATTTCTCCGTGGAGCTGTGCGGAGGCACCCACGTGGACAACACCTCCAAGATCGGCCTTTATAAGATCGTTTCCGAGAGCGGCATTGCCGCGGGCATCCGCAGAATCGAGGCCGTAACGGGTCTGGGCGTGCTGGAGCTTTTGGAAGAGGAAAAGGCAATGGTAGACGATGCCTGCCGCGTGCTTAACGTGGGCAACCGTCACGAGCTGGGCGCCAAAGCAGAGCAGTTGGAAAAGACTCTCCACGAGCAAAAGAAGCTCATTGAGAAGCTCAACGCCAAGCTGGATGCGGCGCAGATCGCCGCCTTGGAGGATGCCGTTACGGAGAAGAACGGCGTGAAGCTGTTGTTTGGGCAACTGGAGGGCATGACTCCCGACCGTTTGCGCCAGAGCTGTGATATGCTCAAGAGCAAATATGAGGACATCGTGTGCGTGCTCTGCACCGTGAACGACGGCAAAGTCGTGTTTGCCGCGGCCTGCGGAAAGGACGCCCTCAGCAAGGGGGCTCACGCGGGCAACATCCTCAAGAAGATCTCTCCCATCGTGGGCGGTGGCGGCGGAGGCCGTCCCGACAGTGCTTCCTCGGGAGGCAAGGATCCTTCCCGTTTGGAGGAAGCCGAAAAGGCGTTTTACGAAATGTTCTGAAAAAAGCGGTGGCTGTCGCAAAGTGCGACAGCCATCCCTGAATAAAGAGAAAAAAAAATGGACTGTATTTTTTGTATGTTCCCCGACGGGGAGATCCCTTCCCAAAAA
>JAZNGI010000134.1:0-1536 GCA_045576375.1 Eubacteriales bacterium | reverse complement strand
GCGGCGATAACCGCTCATGATCTGCGCCATTTTTCCAAGGAAATCCACGTCGGTAATGGCAAGCTCGTAGGTATAATCGCTGACAAAGCCGTATTTCTCGTAAAGAGCGGAAAGAGCATCGCTGAGGGTCATATTCTTGTTTTTATAGAAGGCGGCCATTTCACAAATGAGCATTGCCGCACCCACGGCGTCCTTGTCCCGGGCGTAGGTGCCGCCCAAATAGCCGTGGCTCTCCTCAAAGCCGAAAAGATAGGTATGGGAGCCGTCCTGCTCGAACTGAGCGATCTTTTCTCCGATGTATTTAAAGCCGGTATAGACCTTGAACAGCGTGATGCCGTTGGCACGGCAGATGGCCTCTGCCAGGTTGGTGGATACCAGGCTCATCACCGCGGCGGGATTTTGGGGCATCGTGCCCGTTTTGTTTCTGGCGTTGATGATAAATTCCAGCAGTAAGCAGCCGATCTGATTGCCCGTGAGCACACGGAAGGAGCCATCCTTTTGGCGAATGGCAATGCCCGCTCTGTCGGCATCGGGATCCGTGGCCACCACGGCCTCGCTTCCGATGCGGTTTGCCAAGGCAATTCCCAGATCAAAGGCGCCTCTGTCCTGGGGGTTGGGCTTAGTGACGGTGGGAAAATCGCCGTCCAGCACCATCTGCTCCTCCACGGTGGTGACGCACAAGAATCCGTCGCGGCGAAGGACCTCGGGCACCAGGGCGTGGCCCGCGCCGTGGAGCGGGGTGTAAACGATCTTCAGATCTTTGGCAACGGCGGCGGTTTGCTCATCCATCAAAGAGGTCTTGAGCACCTCAGCGAGAAACAGTTCATCGGCTTCTTTGCCGATAACGGTGATCTTCCCCTGAGCCACAAAAGCATCGAAATCGCAGCCGTCCAAAGAAGAGAGAAGATCAAACTCGTAGCACTTGGAAGCGATCAGTTTTGCCTGCTCCACGGAGATCTGCGCACCGTTGTCCCAATAGGCTTTGTAGCCGTTATACTCCTTGGTGTTGTGAGAAGCGGTGATGTTTACTCCTGCTTGGCATCCCAGAGAAAGGATGGCAAAGCTCAATTCGGGAGTGGGTCTTAAAGAGTCGAAGATCCACACCTTCACGCCCTCCTTGGCAAGAACAGCGGCGGTGATGCGGGAGAATTCCTGGGAGTGATTGCGGCTGTCGCAAGCGATCACCACGCCTCTACTTGCCCCCCCTGCCTGTTTGACGGCATAGGCCAGCGCCTTGGTGGCAACGGCAACGGTGAAACGGTTGATGCCCCCCGCACCGGGCTGCATTTTTCCGCGGATCCCCGCGGTGCCGAATTCCAGAAGAGAAAGAAACACCTTCTGCTTGAGCTTTTCTTCCCCGGCCAATCTTTCAAGCTCATCTTGATCCTCGGCGCTCAAAGCGGGGCAATTCTTCCACTCCAGATAATTCTCGTGGGCAATTTTGCTTTTTTGCTCTTCGGACAATTGGCAAACGTTTTGGAATAATTTCATCTCTTTAGTCCTTTCCATTCGATTCTTGGTTTACCAGTGTTTGAA
>JAZNGI010000133.1:0-6790 GCA_045576375.1 Eubacteriales bacterium | reverse complement strand
CCCGGGGGTGGGATGCACCGAAGCCAAAAGCTTTCGGATCGACGAATGAAAAATCTTCTTCCCTTTTGAGGGGTAAAACAACCGGGAGGCGGTTTTGCGACAGCCGGGTTGTTATTTTGTTTTGAAAGAAACGGGCTTGTTCTTCACAGCAACTGATCAAGAAGCTCCCGTTTTTCTCTGTAATAGCTTTCAAAACGGTCTTCTCGGATGACCCGTCGGATCTCCTCCATAAAATGATTGTAAAACCAAAGGTTATGGAGAAGGCACAGGCGCATTCCCAGCCGCTCGTCTGCCTTTAAAAGGTGACGGATATAGGCGCGGGAATAGCTGCGGCAGGCAGGGCACGAACAGCCCTCTTCAATGGGACGGTCATCGTATTGATACTTTTGGTTGAGTAGATACCGCCTGCCGCCAAAGGTATACACGTTGCCCCGCTTGGCGTTTCGCTGAGGAAGCACGCAATCAAAGAAATCCACGCCCCGACGCACGCCCTCCAAAATATTCAAAGGCGTTCCCACGCCCATGAGATAGCGGGGTTTAGTTTGGGGCAGAAAGGGCATCACCGCATCCAGCACGGCGTACATCACCTGAGCACTCTCCCCCACTGCCAGGCCGCCCACGGCGTAACCGTCCAGCTCAATGGAGCTGAGCACCTTGGCATGGGCAATGCGAAGATCCTCATAAACGCCCCCTTGGTTGATGCCGAAGAGAAGCTGATGGGGATTCACGGCATCCTCCCGAGCCTTCTGCCGTTCCCACTCCGCCTTGGAGCGCAACAGCCAGCGGGTGGTTCTTGCCACGGAAGCTTCCACGTAATCTTTGGGAGCGGGATTTGCCACGCATTCGTCAAAGGCCATGGCAATGGTGGAGCCCAGGCTTGCCTGGATGGCAAGGCTTTCTTCCGGACTCATAAAGATCTTCCGTCCGTCCACGTAGGAAGAAAAGCTCACGCCCTCCTCGCTGATCTTGCGAAGCTTGTTAAGGCTGAACACCTGGAAACCGCCACTGTCGGTGAGAAGAGGGCCGCTCCAATGCATAAAGGAGCGCAGACCTCCCATTTTCCGAATCAGCTCGGCGCCGGGGCGGATGCCCAAATGATAGGTGTTGCTCAGGGCAACCTGACACCCCAGTTCCCGCAGGTCATCGGAAGAGGCGCCGCCGCGGATGGCGGCGGCGGTCATTACGTTCATAAACACGGGAGTTTGAATTTCTCCGTGAACGGTTTGCATTCGCCCCAAACGGGCACCGTGGGAGGTTTTTTCTACCGTAAACATCCTTCACCTAAAAGCTTTCTTCGATCACACCGCCCAGCACCAGGCAGTCACCGTCGTAAAACACAGCCGACTGTCCCGGAGCCACGGGCTTCTGGATCTGTTCAAATTCTGCTCGGCATTCGTCCCCGCAAATCTTCACACAAGCCTTCACGGGGCGAGCGCCGTAGCGCACCTTCACCAAAAGCTCCCGCTCCCCTTCAAAGGGAGCTTGGGAAACGAAATTCAAGTTTCGGCAAACAAAGCCGCGGCACACGGCCTCCTCCTCAAAGCCCAGCACCACCCGATGAGTCTCGGGCTCGATCCTCAGCACGTAGCACCGCTGCCCCAGGGCAATGTCCAGCCCCTTGCGCTGACCCACGGTGTAGCGGAAAATGCCGTTGTGTCTGCCCAGCACCTTGCCCTTTTGATCCACAAAATCTCCGGGAACGGCGGGGACACCCCGACGGAGAAGATAGTCCGCATACCCCTCTTGGGCAAAGCAAAGCTCTCGGCTTTCTCCCGCGCAGATCATTTCCTGATAAGAAGAGGGAATCTCTTTTTTGATCACCTGTGCCATGGGCGCCACCATTCGGCTCAGCACGCTTTGAGGAACGTCCCAAAGAAAATAGCTCTGATCCCGACTGCGATCCTTGGCCATGTGCACACGGGTGATCTCCCCCTCTCGGGAAAGGGCAACGTAGTGCCCCGTGGCAATTTTTTCAATGCCCAAACCGTCGGCACAGCGCAAAAGCCCGGGAAGCTTTGCCCGTTTGTTGCACACCGCGCAGGGATTGGGGGTGCGCCCGCGGGGATAGGACGAAAGAAAATCCCCGATCACAAAGCGCTCAAACTCCTCCCGAAGATCCTCCACCACGCACTCTATTCCCAACCTTCGGGCCAAGTCCAGCGCGGGAGCGGGATCGGAAAGAGCGTGAAAGCGCAAAAAGGCACCCACGCAGGAGTATCCTTGCTCCTGCAACAGGCGGCAGGTGTACGCACTGTCTAACCCACCCGACAGACCCACCAAGATCTTCTCTTTCATTTAGAATGCGCCTCCGTTTGCGCCACGGCCAAACGGTCGCACCGCTCGTTATAAGCGTGGCCCGCGTGCCCCTTCACCCAATGGTAGACCACCTGATGGGGGCGGGAGGCCTCCAACAGGCGTTGCCACAGATCGGGGTTTAAAACGGGGGATTTGTCCGCCTTTTTCCAGCCCCGCTTGATCCAGTTGTCCAGCCACTTTTTTTCAATGGCGTCCACCAGGTATTTGCTGTCGCTGTAAAGCTCCACCCGACAGGGCTCCTTGAGCGCCTCCAGGGCACTGATGGCGGCCATCAACTCCATTCGGTTGTTGGTGGTGCTCCTTTCGCCCCCCGACAATTCCTTTTCTTTTCCGTTATAGACCAGCACCGCTCCCCAGCCTCCGGGACCGGGATTGCCCGAGCAGGCGCCGTCGGTGTAAACTGTAACCGTTTTCATAGTTCTCCTTTGTGCGTTTTCCTTTCCCTTCATCATACCACAAAGAGAAAAAAACATCAAGCCCTCTTCACAAAAAGAAAAAAGGCTGTTTTCTAAGAAACTCATTCCTAAAAAACAACCTTGCGCTTAGATTTTCACCCGAAACTCTCTGCGACAGCAGGGACAGCAAACGCCGTGATCCCCCTTTTTCTTTTTCAAACGCACCGTGCTTTTGCAGAAGGGGCAGTTGCGATACACGTGGGTCTTGCGGTCTCTCCACTGATTCTTCCACAGCTTTCCCCGATTTTTGAGCTTCTGCTTCAGCGAGAGAAATTTTCGGTTCTCTCCCATTCTGGCAGAGGAATTTTTGGAGAAGATGCGGAAAAACTGATAGCACACCAAAGCAAGGCACAGCGCCGAAAGAAGCACGCTGCCCAAAAGAAGATTGATGAGCAGCAACACCAAATAGGAGATCATTAAAAAACGCCCCAGATCGTCGTTGCCGCCGTATCGCCCCGCCATCAGACGGGTAATTGCCTGTTTCAACCGTACCATTCTTACCCCAATCCTTTCTTAGATTATGGTACACCCAAAATGTTACGGTTGTTTAAACGAACGATAAACTTTCGGCCTATGAATTGCCAAGTTTTTTGTTTTTCTCATAGGAAGCCGCCACCGCCTGCATCAAAGCACCCCGAAGAGCGGCGTCTTCCATTGCCTTCACGCCCTCAATGGTGCTTCCGCCGGGACTGCACACCTCGTCCTTCAAAACTTCAAAGTGCTTGCCGCTTTCCAACGCCAGCTTGGCGGCGCCCAAAAGGGTCTTGGCGGCATAGCTTCTTGCCCGGGCACGATCCACCCCGCAGGCAACGGCACCGTCGGCCAGGGCTTGCATGATGACGAAGGCAAAGGCGGGGCCGCATCCGGTGAGACTGCCTGCCGCATCTATGAGCTTTTCCTCAATGGGATCGCACAGCCCCGCTTCTCCCGTGAGAAACAAAAAGCGTTCCCTCTCCTCGGCGCTCACCTCTTCTCCGAAGGAGCAGAGCACCACTGCTTCTCCCACCGTGGCCGCCACGTTGGGCATCATACGGATCACGGGATAGTCCCCGCCCGCCATTTCCTTCAGCCGTTGAACGGTGATCCCCGCCGCCATGGTAATCAAAACGAAGGGATCCCTTCTCTCTTTGAGAACGGGAGCCAACTCCTTCAACACCTTGGGCATCACCTGGGGCTTCACCGCCAGGTAAATATAGCGGCACTCCCGTGCCACCGTTTCGTTGTCGCCCCAGGCGCAACCAAGCTCCCGGGCCAGGGCTTGCGCCGCCTCGGCGGGAAGATTGGCAAGAAGCAGATCCTTACCCTCTACACGCTTTCTCACGGCACGGGCGATGGCGCTTCCCATCACACCCGTTCCGATGAATCCGATCCGATCACTCATTTTGTTCTCCTCAACGAATCTGTCCGTTGCCGCGGACGATATATTTATAGCTCACCAGCTCTGCCAGTCCCATAGGGCCTCTGGCGTGAAGCTTTTGGGTGGCAATGCCCATTTCACAGCCCAGACCGAACTCGCCGCCGTCGGTAAAGCGGGTGGACGCGTTCACGTACACCGCCGCGGAGTCCACTCTTTGGCAGAACAGCGCCTCGGCCTCGGGATCCTCCGTGAGAATGGCCTCGCTGTGACCCGTGGAATGGCGGGCAATGTGCTCCGTTGCTTCCTCCGTGCCGTCCACCAGCTTCACGGCGAGAATATAGTCAAGAAACTCCGTGTCAAAATCCGCCGCTCCCGCGGGAGTGCCGGGGATGATCTTTGCCGCATCCTCATCCAATCGCAATTCCACGGGTGTGAGCCCTTGGGCGATCCTGCGATCCACCAGCCGCTCCTTGAGCAAAGGAAGAAAGCTTCCCGCCAGGGCACGATCCACCAGGCACACCTCCATGGCGTTGCACACGGAGGGACGCTGGGTCTTGGCGTTAACGAGAATATCCAAGGCCTTTTCTCGGTCGGCGCTCTTTTCCACGAAAATGTGGCAAATACCCGTTCCCGTGCGAATGCAAGGCACCGTTGCCTGCTCCAGGCAGCTTTGGATCAGCCCCGCCCCGCCTCGGGGAATGAGAAGATCCACCAGCCCCTCGGCCTTCATCAGCTCCGAGGCGCTTTCCCGGGAGGGATCGGGAACGAGATTGATCAGCTCTTCTTTCAAGCCCGCATCCTTCAAGCCGTCACGCATGGCCTTCACAATGGCCCCCGCACTGAGAAAACTGTCTCTTCCGCTTCTCAGCACGCACACGTTGGAGCTTTTAAAGGCAAGCACCGCCGCATCGGAGGTCACGTTGGGGCGGCTTTCGTAGATAATGGCCACCACGCCCATGGGCACGGCGGTCTTTCGGATCACCAAACCGTTGGGGCGCTTTTCTTCGCTGAGGATCCTGCCCACGGGATCGGGCAGAGCGGCCACCTGCCGCATTCCCGCAGTCATTGCCAGCACCCGTTTTTCATCCAGCATCAAACGATCCAGCATGGAAGGGGACAGCTTGCTCTTGGCCGCCTCCATATCCCGGCGGTTGGCCGCCAAAATGGCTTCCCTCTGCTCTTCGATCTGCTTTGCCATGCATTCAATGGCGTGATTTTTCTGTTCTCCCGTCAGTGCCGCCGCTTGCTTACAGCAGGCCTTGGCACGAACGAGCATTTCCCGCGTGGTCATTGCACCCCTTCCTTTCTGCCCAAGAATCGGGTTCCCACCGATTCTCCCAGGGCAATGCCGTAGAGCCCTTCGGGCTCGCTTCCGTTGGCGATCACCATATCGATCCCCTGCTCGGTCACCAACTTTGCGGCGCTGAGCTTGGTCTTCATTCCTCCCGTTCCCAAATTGGTGGCGCTTTCGCCTCCCAGGGCCAGGATCTTCTCCTCCAGGCTTTCCACCACGGGGATCAGACGGGCATCGGGATGGGTGTGGGGGTCGGCGGTGTACAGCCCGTCAATGTCCGAAAGGAGCACCAAAAGATCGGCCTTCACGCTGACGGCCACCAAGGCAGACAGGGTGTCGTTATCCCCGATCTCGATCTCGTGGGTGGCAATGGTGTCGTATTCATTGATGATGGGAAGGGCTCCCAGCTCTAAAAGCCTTCCCATGGTGTTGCTGAAATTATCGTGGCGCTCTCCCCGCTCAAAATCCTCCTTGGTGAGAAGGATCTGTGCCACGGTGTGATGATATTCGCCAAAGAGCTTATCGTAGGTGTACATCAGTTCGCACTGCCCCACGGCGGCGGCCGCCTGCTTGGTGGGAATATCGGCGGGGCGGCTTTTCAAAAGCAGCTTTCCCGCGCCCATTCCGATGGCGCCCGAGGACACCAGGATCAGCTCGTGCCCGCTGTTTTTCAGATCGCTCAGCACCTTGGCAAGCTTTTCTACCTGGCGGATATTTAATCTGCCCGTTTCATGGGCAAGGGTGGAGGTTCCCACCTTTACGACAATTCTCATATTCCTGTTCTCGCTTTCCTTTGTTCCTAATGATTATACCTCTCTGTTAGCTTTTTTGTCAACACCAAAGAAAAAAAGACCAAACAACCGAGGCGTTCTTCCGTTTTTTTGTTCAAATCCCCTTGCACATCGGGAGTTTTTTCTGTATAATATACTTATAAAAGCAAAAACCCCCGAGAACCTGTTTGAAAAGGAGGATAACAACCTATGTCTAACTTAGTCATTACCATCGGAAGAGAACACGGAAGCGGCGGTCGCTACATCGGAGAAAAGCTGGCCGAGCGCCTGCAAATCAAGTGCTACAATTCCGAGCTCGTCACCCAAACCGCCCTGCAAAGCGGCTTCAACGAAAAATTCGTGGCCGAAAACGAAGAGAAGAAGCCCGAAAGCTTTTTGTTCTCCATCGCCATGGCCTATTCTGTTTCGGGCGCCCAACCCCTTGCCATGCGATTGTTTACCGAGCAGACCAAGGTCATCAAGGATCTGGCTCAGCGGGAATCCTGCATCATCGTGGGCAGAGCCGCGGATTACATTCTCCGAGAGCATCCCCGATTGCTCCGAGTGTTCGTTACCGCTCCTCTTGCTCACCGTATCC